>NZ_BCBI01000010.1:0-127128 GCF_001320565.1 Pseudomonas sp. NBRC 111132 | reverse complement strand
CTCCTACAGGATCTGCGTTTGCCCTCAGGTCATGGGGGCTCAGCGTTTGCCGAGTATCTTCCCAAGCATCTCCGGCCGCGGTGCCCCTTGCTGACTCTGCAGGTTGCCTTGCTCGTCTTGATAGAAAATTGCCGGGGTCGCCTGCAACCCCATCTCTTCCATCAACGCCATGTTGGCCGCCAGCTTCTGCTGCACCGCCTCCGGCACTTTCTCCAGTGGTTTCAGGGTGCTGGCCTTGCCGGCCTTCTCGTGTTCCTGCAATGCCTTGGCTGGGTCTTTCGCGGCCAGCAGCGCCGCCGACTTCCCTGGGCTGTCCTCGCGGATGATACCGACCATGATATGGCGCAACTGCACCTTGCCCGATTCCACCCACGGCCGTGCCTGCTCCCAGAACATGTTGCAGTACGGGCAGTTCGGGTCACTGAACAGGTACACCTTGCGCGGCGCGTCGGCCTTGCCGTCGGCGATCCAGGCGGTCTTTTCCATCTTGGCCCAGATTGCCTTGCTCATCGGCGCATACACCAGCTTCTCCAGCGGCTCGGCGCTAAGGTCCTTACCCTGTTCGTCGAACAGGCTGCCAACCAGCACATGCTTGCCGTCGGGGGTGAGGTACAGGGCCAGGGCGTTGTTCTGGTATTCGGCGGCGTAGCCGCGCAGGCCGTTTGGCGCATCGAAGCTGCCTTTGATCACGGCCCCCTTGGCTTGCAGTTGCTGAACCGCTTTGGGCAGTTCTTCGGCCTGCAGGGCAGGGGCGGCCAGCAGGGCCAGGGACAGGGGCAGCAGTGCAATCAATCGCATGTCAGTTTCCTTGTGCGGCAGGGGCGGGCGCAATGGCCCGGTCGAAAGGTTCCAGGGCGTGGCGCAGGCTGGCCCGGGACAGCTCGCCCAGGTGGCTGCCGACCAGCCGCCCGTCGGCGTCGTAGAACAGTGTGGTGGGCAGGGCCATGGAGCCGACCCGCTGGGCCAGCAGGCCGGTGCCGTCGAACAGTACGTGGGTCAGGCTCAGGCCGGTGGTGGCGAGAAAGGTGCTGACGTTTTCCGGGGTTTCGCCCTGGTTGACGAACAGGAAGGTCACATGCGGGTAGTCGCTTTGCGCCTGTTGCAGCACCGGCATTTCGCGTCGGCAGGGCGGGCACCAGGTGGCCCAGATGTTGATCACCAGCGGTTTGCCACGGTAGCTATGCAACGCGACGGGTTGGCCGCCGGCGTTGCGCAGGCTCAGTTCGGGCAGCTCGGTGCCCTTGCTGTACAGGTGCCCGCCAAGGCTGGCCAGGGCCCAGAACAGCGCACCGCTGAACAGTGCCCAGCCCAGCGGGCGGCGCAGGCCAGGGTGTCGCCAGCCCTGCCACAGGGCGCCGAGGACGATGCCGGCCAGGCCCGACCAGAACAGGAAACCACCATCACGGATGTCGATGATTTGCAGCAGGTCGTCCTGGTACATCGGCCAGTAAGCCAGCACGAACCCGGCGCGGGCACACAGCAGGCCGATCAGGAACAGATTGAACAGTGCCGATTCCGGGCTCTCGCCGCCACGCCTGGCGACCCACCAGCCGACCACGCAGGCAATCCCCAGGGCGGTGAGCATCAGCAGGTGGTTGAGGGCCATGGTCAGTGGCCCAAGTGTTACGGTCAGCATCAGCCTTGGCTCCTGGTCTGGGTCCAGTGTTGCTGGAACGCGGCGGCGTCCACTTCACCGGTGATGCGCCGCGCACGGCGTTCTTCGCCTTCCGGGCCAATCCAGATGATGCTCGGCGGGCCGGGTACCTGGTAGCGCTGCAGCAGGGCTTTGCTGGCCGGCGTGTCGGCGGTCACGTCCAGGCGCAACAGGTGCACACCGGCCAGGCCGGCTTGCACGTCGCTGCGGGCGAACACCTGCTTTTCCATGACCTTGCACGACACGCACCAGTCGGCATAGTAGTCGAGCATCACCCACTGGCCACGGGCCTTGGCCGCATCCAGTTCACGTTGCAGGTCTTCGGGGCGGCTGACGGTGACGAAGCTGTCTTCGGCCTGTTGGATGGCGACCGGTGCAGCACCACCGCCAGCGAACGGGCGCAGCGGCTGCCAGAGGTCGTCGCCACCGGCTGCCGCGCCTACCAGCAACAGGCCGCCCCACAGGGCGCCCAGCACAGGTACCGCGCGCATCGCTGGCAGCCGCTGCAGGGCCGGCCAGGCGGCCCAGGCCAGGGCGATCAACCAGGCACCGCTCAATGCCAGCAACAGGGTGGCAGGCAGCAGACTGCGCACGGTGTACAGCGCCATGGCCAGGAACACGAAGCCAAATACGCCCTTGACCCGGTCCATCCAGGCCCCTGGGCGCGGCAGGTAACGGTTGCCCAAAGTGACCAGCAACAGCAGCGGCACGCCCATGCCCAGGCCGAGGCTGAACAACACCAGCGCCCCTTGCAGCACATCGCCACTCTGGGCGATGTACAGCAGCGCGCCGGCCAATGGCGCGGTCATGCATGGGCCAAGCAGCAGGCCGGAAAGCGCCCCGAGCAGCGCTGCGCCGTACAGGTTGCCGCCACGGGTACCTTGCCCGGCACGGTCAAGGCGGTCACGTAGGGCGGCGGGCAATTGCAATTCGAAGGCGCCGAACATCGGCAGCGCCAGCAGCACGAACAGACCAGCCAGGCTGCCCAGCAGCCAAGGTTGTTGCAGCCAAGCCTGCAGGCTGGCACCTAGCAGCGCGGCGACCACACCCAGTGCGGCGTATACCAGGGCCATGCTCAACACATAGACCCCGGCCAGCAGCCAGCCACGCCGGGCGCTGGCGCCATTGCCCAGCACCAGCCCGGCGAGGATCGGCAGCATCGGCAGCGAGCAGGGGGTAAAGGCCAGCAGCAGGCCAAGGCCGAAGAACGCCAGCAGGCTCCAGGCCAGGTGGCCTTGTTGCAGGCCGCTGGCCAAGGCTTGGTCGCTGGCTTGCTCGGCAGCGGGTGTCACACTGCCGCCTAGGTCGATCAGCGTGGTTTGCGGTGGGTAGCACAGGCCAGCGTCGGCGCAGCCTTGCCACCCTAGGCGCAATTGCCCCTGGGCATTGGCCGGCAGCAGCAGTTCGAGCTGGTCGCGGTACACCGCGCTGTCACCGAAAAACTCGTCATGGTGGTTGAGCGCCGGTGGCAGCGGCGGGTGCTGCTCGGCAGGCAGGCCGTCGAACTTCAGGCGCTTCTGGTACAGGTAGTAGCCAGGCTTGATTTGGAAGTACAGGCGCATCTGGCCGTCGGCCTGGCGGTCGTGGCTGAGCACGAAGGCCTGGTTGACCGGCAGGAAGTCTGGTTTTACCTCGAACGGGTTGGCCTGCAACGGGCCGGCCAGCAGTAGTGTCAGGAAGAGCAGGAGGACGCGCATGTCTTCGCCTTGGCAGATCTAGGAATGGGGCCATGCTGGCTGGGGTCGATTAACCCAAGGTTAACCCGGTCCTACAACGGCGGTCCTACAGATCCGTGCGTCAGTTTGGACACACCGCGACATATTGTCGGCTTGACTTTGCTTATGCCCATATTCTTGTTGTAAAGTTGACACACAGGTCAATTTTTTCTGACCCGCGTGACAAGGTTCTCACCCTTCCGAGTCCCCCGCACAAGAATCAAAAAGATGGGCAGACCCCCTGCTGCCCAGAGGATCAAGCATGTCCAACCGTGATATTTCCCGGCGCGCCTTTTTGCAAGGCGGCCTGATCGCTGGTGTCGGCGTGACCATGGCGCCACTTGGAAGCCAGGCATTTGCCGCACTGATGGAGGAACGCGTCACCACTTCGCCGCAGAAGTGGATGAACCATGACGGCAAGGCGCGTTTCCGCAACGATGCCTTGTCCAAGGTCTGTGGCGACAAAGTGTTCGCCCGTGACATCCGTGCCAAGGACATGCCCGGCTGGCCCGCCCAGCAGGGGCATGCGCTGTTGCTCAAGGCAACCAAGGCCGACCGTATCTATGCCGGCCATGATCTGAGCCTGCTCGGTGCCGAGTTGCAGCCGGACCGGGTTGTCACTGCCGCCGACCTGGAAAAGGATGGCATCGCCTGGCCTGAAGCCCATTCGCCCGACCCGTTGCTGCCGCCCGGCAAGGTGCCGATGTTCATCGGCCACCCGGTGGCGATCCTGATCTGGCACGACTTCGAGCGCTTCCGCCAGGCCAAGCGCAAGCTGCAGTTCAATGAGCAGGCGATACGTTACGGTGCCCAGGCACCGCTGTATCAGCGTGACCCTTACGGCAGCTTCCGCTTCGTGCGGGTGGGTGGCGCCACGCCGTTCGACGACGATGAATTCTCCAGCCTGAAGAATTCGATGTTGTTCCCCACCATCCTCAACCGCAAGCCGGTGTGGTCCAAAGAGCCCAACCAGCACGGCGACCTGACCGAGCAGGGGCTGTTCTACGCCAAGCGCATGGCCGAGCAACTGGACAACCCGCCCGAGGACTGGCTGGTGTTCGACGAGCGCTACAAGACGCCGTCCATCGAACCTGCCGCACTGGAACCGGACAACGGCAATGGCTGGTACGACCCGGCCACAGGCACGCTGCATTTCGTGGTTGCCACCCAGTGCCCGTTCGAAGTGGCGCAGGAATGCGTGCACATGATCAAACCGTCGCGCTTCGCCCTCAACACGCTGAATATGCACCCCGGCTACACCGTGGGTTACGGCTCGAAAGACAACAACATCTTCGTCTTCTACGCCGCTGTGGCCGCGTTGTACGGCGCCGGCGTGCCGATCCGCCTAGCCAACGACCGTTATGAGCAGTTCCAGAGCGGCATCAAGCGCCATGCCTTCGATATCCGCTACCAGTTGGCCGTGGACAAGAAGGACAACAGCTTCAAGATCTTCCGCGCCGACATGAGCTGCGATGGCGGCGGGCGCATCAACTACAGCCCGTCGGTGGCGGCGGTGGGTGCCACTGCAGCGCAGTCGATCTATTACATGCCGCAGAACGATCTGTCGGTTACCGCCTACCATTCCCGTGGTGTCGAAGCTGGCTCCATGCGCGGCTACGGCACCCTGCAGAGCATGGCGGCGACTGAGATGATGGTCGACGAAATTGCCGGCCGCCTGGGCGTCGATGCCATTGACCTGCGCCGCGCCAACGCGCTGAAGTCGGGTATGAAGAACACCCAGGGCGCGGTCCCGGCGGGTGCATTGCGCCTGTACGAGATTCTCGACAAAGCCGCTGTGCATGAATGGTGGCGCAATCGCGACACGCGCAAGCAGCAGATGGACGCGCAGGACCAGGACCACTGGTACGGCGTAGGCTTTGCGATCTGCCAGAAAGACTTCGGCACCGGCTCCGAAGCACCGATGGCCAGCATCGAATTCAGCCGCGACGGGCGCATCAGCCTGCGCCACATCGGCACCGAACTGGGCACCGGCATGTCCACCTCCCAGGCCCTGGTGGTCAGCGACTTCATGGGCCGCTCGGCGGACGAGGTCAGGACGGCGGTCACCGAATGGCCAGAGCTGCAACTGAGCACCAGCGGTAACCCGTACCTGATCAGCCAGGCCGAGCAGGATGCTGCGCTGCGCAACCCGCGCTGGGTCGGCAAGCTGGCGTCGCCTTCGTCGGCGACCAACTCGGCCTTCTACTTCAGCCATGCCACCCGCGAAGCGGCGCGCGTACTGTTCAACCATGGCCTGTGGCCGGCGGCCATGGCCATCTGGAGCCAGGGCCCACATGGCGGCCAGGCCAACCCGCTGGTGGTGCGTCGCGAGAACGCGGTGTGGGTCAACGGTGAGCTGACCGGCAACGGCCTGGCGCCGATCCCGTTCGCCCAGCTGGCGCAGAAGGCCCATGACATGGGCCTGGTCACAGGCGTGAGCGTGCACGGCTTCAACCGCTGGAGCTGGGCCGAGGCCGACTTCGTCATCGACGGCGTGCGCGAGCGCTTCCCGCTCGACGCGGTGGCGGTGAAATACGGTGACGGCGCGGTGAATGCCAAGAAGGCGCAGATGAGCAGCCACGGCTACCACCTGCTCGATCGGCAGAACGCCGCCTATCCCGACACCCAGCTGAACAACGCCATGGTCACCTACTACAGCCCGGTGGCGACCATCGTCGAGGTCAAGGTCAACAAGGGCACCCATGAAGTACAGGTGCTCAACCACCACAGCTGGATCGAGTGCGGCCGGGTGCTGGTGCCGGAGCTGGTCAAGGGCCAGCTCGAAGGCGGTATTGCCATGGGCATCGGCCACGCGCTGACTGAAGAAATGCCAATGTACGAAGGCGGGCCCGGGGAGGGCGACTGGAACTTCAACCGCTACCGCCTGCCGCATGCGCGCGACGTGGCGGTGTGGAAGCAGACCAGCGAAATCCTCCCGCCGCTGTCACCGACCGACCCGTCCAAGGGCATCGCCGAGGTGGTGATGATCCCGGTGGTCGGTGCCATCGGCAATGCCGTCGCGCATGCCATCGGCAAGCGCGTGCGCGATCTCCCCATTACCCCAGCCCGTATCAAGGAGGCCCTCAATGGCTAACCGTCCACTGCAACTGACCCTCAACGGTCAACCGGTCGGCCCGGTCGAGGTCCCCGCTGACCTGGCGATGATCGACTACCTGCACGAACACCAGAACCTCACCGGTTCGCGCCTGGGCTGTGGCCAGGGCATCTGCCACGCCTGCGTGGTGATCGTCGACAACCCCGACGGCACCAGTGAGGAAGTACGCACTTGCATCACCGGTGCCCATTATTTCGAGGGCAAGAAAGTGCGCACCATCGAAGGCCACGCCAAGCCGGACCAGAATGGCAACCTCACGCTGAACCCGATCCAGCAGAAGTTCGTCGACCTGTTCGCCTTCCAGTGCAGCTACTGCGCACCGGGCTTCGTCAATGCCGCCACTGTGCTGGTGGAAACCGCCCAGCGTCAGCCACTGAAGAAGAGCGAGGTGGAAGACCGCATCGAGGCCAGCCTCGGTCACCACATTTGCCGCTGCACCGGCTATGTGCGTTATTACGACGCCACCCGCAAGGTGCTCAATGACCTCGGCCTGGTCAAGGAGGGATGAGCATGGGCTTCGTACGTAGCGCATTGGCGCTGGGCTTGGCTCTGGCCGTCAGCTCGTTTGCCCTGGCCGCCGACGAGGCGCAGGTCAAACGCGGTGAATACCTGGCCCGCGCGGCCGACTGCATGGCTTGCCACACTGCCGAAGGCGGCGCACCGTTTGCCGGCGGCCTGCCGATTCATTCGCCGTTCGGCACCATTTATGGCAGCAACATCACCCCGGACAAACAGTACGGCATTGGCAGCTACAGCGCCGACGAGTTCTTCGCCGCAGTCACCGAGGGCAAGCGCAAGGACGGCGCCAACCTGTACCCGGCAATGCCGTACACCTCGTATCACCTGATCAAGCGTGAAGATTCGGACGCCATCCTCGCCTACCTGATGACCATCCCGCCGATCAACCGCCCGGCCCCGCAGACCGCGCTGCGCTTCCCGTTCAATGTGCGGATGGGGCTGAGCGGCTGGAACATGTTGTATGGCAAGAGTGTGCAGTTGCAGCCAACCGAGGGCAAAAGCCCGGCCTGGCAGCGTGGCCAGTACATGGTCGAGGTCATGGGCCATTGCGGCGAATGCCATACCCCGCGCAACCCCATCGGCGCGCTGCAGCAGGACCAGCGCCTGACCGGCGGCCTGCTGGGTGGCTACCTGGCGCCGAGCCTGCTGGCCCAGGACCTGGCCGAGCGCGGCTGGACCCAGCCGGACCTGACTACCTTCCTCAAGCACGGTATCAGTGCTCAAGGCAGCATGTTCAACGAAATGTTCCCGGTGGTGCACCACAGCACCCAGCACCTGGAAGACGCCGACCTGGCGGCCATGGCCACCTACCTGCTGGGCGACCAGCCACCGCCGGCCAAGGCCATCCAGGCCGTTGCCCTGGAGCAGATGAGCGACAGCGCCAAGCGCGGCCACCAGCAGTACCTCAACGTCTGCGCCGGCTGCCATGGGGTCGATGGTGAGGGCAAACCGCATATCGCCGTGGCCATGCGTGGCAATACCGTGCTGCGCCAGGGCGATTCGCGCAATCTGGTCAAAGTCATTCTCGAAGGTATTCGTGAACAGCAGTTCACCGGCTTCGAGCGCATGCAGCCGATGCCGGGCTTTGCCGGCAAGCTCGATGACCAACAGGTGACGGACATGGTCAACTACCTGCGCCAGGCCTGGGGTGGATTGCCCGGTGACCTGAACGTACAGCAGCTCGCCGAGCTGAAGGCGGAGTAACGCGTGCAGCATCTCGATCTTCAGGTGATCCGGCAGGCCTTGCAGTGGTCGTGCAACGGCCAGCGGGTGTGGTTATGCACGGTGCTCGCCACCTATGGTTCGGCGCCCCGCGCGCCGGGCTCGCTGCTGGCGGTGAATGCCAGCGGCCAGTGGCTGGGGTCGTTGTCCGGTGGCTGCGTCGAAGACGACTTCCTGGAACGTGTAGCCCTGGGTGAATTCCCGGAGCCGGTGGCCATCGTGCGTTACGGCGACGGCAGCGACTCGCGTTCGAGCATTCGCTTGCCGTGTGGTGGCGTGCTTGAGGTTTTGGTGGAGAACCTGCCGGCCGAGTGCGAGGTGCAGGCGCACCTGCGTGAGCTGGAAAGCGCACTGCAGGGCCAGCGCCGGGTGCTGCGCGAAGTACGCCTGCCCGAGGGCTTGCGTCAGTTGGCCGACGACCACAGCCAGGGCCCGCGTGTCGAGCGTGAGCGCGACCGCGTGCGCCTGCGCGTGGGGGCCGCCCAGCGCCTGCTGCTGGCCGGCTACTCCAGCGTCGCGCATTTTTGCGCCGAATTCGGTAAAGGGATGGGGTTTGAGGTCATCCTGTGCGACCCACGCGACGAAGTGCTCGACGGCGTGGTGCTGGACGGCATCGAGGTGCGCCGTGAACTGCCGTCTGAATTTATCGCCAACGGCGGTTGCCATGCCGACACGGCGGTGGTTGCATTGACCCATGATCCGAAAATCGATGACCTGGCCATGCTTGAAGCGGTGCGTACCGAAGCGTTCTACATCGGCGTGATGGGCTCCAAGGCCACCTCCGACAAGCGTCGTGAACGCTTGCAGCGCATTGGTGGCCTGTGCTCCGACGAGCTGGCGCGCATTCATGCGCCGATTGGCCTGAACCTGGGCAGCAAGACCCCGGCTGAAATCGCCCTGGCGGTACTGGCCGATATCCTGCGCCTGCGCAACGGCATCGGGCGGGCTGCGCTGTGAGCGTGGTGGCGTTGGTGCTGGCGGCAGGGCGCAGTGTGCGCTTCGGTGCTGACAAGCGCCGTACGCTGATGGCCGATGGTCGCAGTTTGCTGGTGCACAGCGTCGAGCGGGCCTGCGCGGTGTTCGATGATGTGCGGGTGGTGTTGCGGGAGGGTGAGCGGGGTGAGGATCTGGGCCTGCCGGCGAACTGTCGGGTCATTGCTAGCTCGGACTACACGCTGGGTATGGGCCATAGCCTGGCGGCCGGCGCCGCTTCGCTGGTCGACAGCCAGGCGCAGGCGGTGGCGATACTATTGGGGGACATGCCTTGGCTAGCCCCGCAGACCCTTGCCCGGCTCGCTGCTGCGGCCGAAGCCTCGAACATTGTACTGCCACTTCATGGTGGGCAACCGGGGCACCCGGTACTGTTTGGCCGCGATTTCTGGCCGGCGCTTTCAGGTCTGATGGGGGATGAGGGCGCGCGTTCGGTGGTGAAGGCGCACCTGGCGAGTTGCATTAGGGTTGAAGTGCAGGACGCCGGGATCTTGCAAGATGTGGATCAGCCTGAAGCGCTTCATCGCTGAGCGCGTGGGTTGTGTCTATTCATCTTCCTCTTCGTCGCGTTCATAGGGTTCGAGGTCGGCCATTTGCGAGAGCAGGATCAAATGCACTTCGCTGTCGAGCCGCTGCAGGCGGCTCAGTTTGGCAGGCCCCCCCAATACAAGGGCGGGGACGAAGGCGTACATCTCGTCAACCGTCAGTTCGCCGAGTGCTTCCCGGGCTTCGTCGAACAGGCCCAGGTCGATGTTTTCAGTCATGGCCCACACCAGGAGGCTTTGGATCTTACTGTCGCGTTCTTCGCTGCTTGAGCTGGGTGCGCTCAGGAAAAAGCGAGAATGATAGGCCGCAAGGGTCAGGATGGCGCCGGTTCTCTCACCCCACAGGTACAACTCCCCAAAGGCGCTGCGGGCGATGAGGTGGTAGGTGTCGTGGGCTTCGAAAGGGGTGCCGGCCAGCCAGGCATCCACCACCGCTTCGTACTTGTGCGGGTCGACCAGCCAGAAAAGACCACCCCCGTAGCCGCACCAGCCATGCGCCTTCCAATAGTCGAGGAGTTGGCCTGGGAGTTTGTCCTGGTAATGGTCGAAGACCGAGGACGGTACGGGTTGGTGGCCGATGGTTTCGCCGAAGGTTTCGAGGAAGAGGCTGTAAATGGCGTCCATTGTTTAAGTCCTTTTAGGTGGGGTTAGAAGTCGGAGAAGCTGTAGGGTTCGAGTGGGCAAATCTGAGAGAGCAATAGCAAGTGCTCGACAGCTTTGACTTTCTCAAGGTGATCAAGGTCGCAGGGGCCGCCGAATGCTAAAGCGGGGACGAAACCATACATTTCATCGCAGTCGAGGATGCCTAGTTTTTTCTTTGCTGCTGTAAATAAGCCATCAAAATCGTTGTAGGTTTTTTCAATTGAAAGGAAGAAGTTTTGGACCTCTTTGTCCATGTCGTTGAGGGCGGATGCATGGCTTGCGAAAGAGTATTTGGATACTGCGGCATCGATGGTTAGCGAGAATCCGGTCTTTTCACCGAATAAGTAAAGGTCACCGAAAGCGCTACGACCTATCAAGTGATAGGTATCCTGTTTTTCTAGGTCTGTGCCTTCTATCCATGAGGCAACTACCCCTTCGTACTCTTGAGGATTCACAAGCCAGAATAGACCGTTACCGCACGCGCACCAGCCGTGTTCTATCCAGTAATCAAGTAAACGCTCTGGTAGTTTTCCTGTAAAGCGTTGAATGCTTGATGGGGGGGGCTCCTGGCGTTTGGTGATGGGGCCATTTTTCTCAAGGAATCTGGAAAATATTTCGTCCATGTTCATCTCGTTTAATTAGCATTTATGAAGCTTTACATTCATTTTGGTTGAATTTATTTCTGTGAGTGGAACTTGCTTTGCTGCGGATGTCAGTGCGGTAACCTTGCCTTTCCATTGAGGGCCAATGGTTGAGTTTACTTGCTTGTCTCCGAAGCCTGAAATGATGTCTTTTCCTCCGGCAACGAGGTCTGGATTATGTAGTGCAGCTATAGATGCCATCGTTTCTTTTGCTTGGTTGAAGGCAAGTTTTTCTGCTTCCAGTGGAGACATATGTTGAGATAGCTCTCGCTGTAATCGTTCTTGTAGCTCACGTTGAAGCTTGAGCCTAGCGACTTTAGCGACACGTGGGTCTCGTTTTACCGGATTGGCAACGTTCTCCAAAAACTCCTCGACCGTCAGCCGATTCAACCCATCCTGCTGTCCCTTCAACTGCCGTTCAAATTCGGCATGCTTGGAGGCCGGCAATTTGTCTGCCTTGAAACATGCCACCGTATGCAGCGGCATGCTACCGGGCTTCCCTGTCGGGGGCTCTTTGTCTTTTCCCGCCGGCCGATTCGGCTGCATGGGTTGCGGCTCTTTCGCTGCTCCTTTGCGCCGCTCCGGCACTTGCAGGTCCGGCCGTTGCTTCAATGCCTCTTCATGCTTGAGCATCCATTGCCCGATCCGCGCGCCTTTCGGGCTGGCGGCCATTTGCTGGGCAAGCGTACCTGCGTCACCGCGTCCGCGGGTTAGATAGGAAACCATTGCCCCCAACAGCAGCATCACGATTTCCACATGGCCGATGGCTATGTAATGCGCCGCCTGGCTGATGGCAAATGGGCTGTCTTGACTGAAAGCATTCAAGCCTTCTTCGCCGCGCGTGCCATCCCAGGCGATGCCGATACCGCGCAGGTAGTAATCGCCGATGCGTGGCAGGCCTTCGACGAAGAACTCGGCGAGTGAGGCGATGCCCAGCGTGCCGAGGATCCAACCGCTTACCTTGAAGCCAATGGCAGTGCCGGCGACACCTCCGGGAATGGCTCCGGCTCCTCCGGCGAAGGCGCCGATACCGGCACCGAGCATGCCCCCGGTGACGGCGCTGCCGGCGACGATCATCGCCATTTGCGTGGCGATGCCGAGCAGGTCGGCGAGGATGTTTTTTACATCGAGGTCGGCGAAGCGCTGGTACAGCAAATTACCTGCCATCGTTTCGGCCTGGTAAAAGGCCCGCCGGACGCTGTCCACACGGCGCAGGTTGAGTGCTAGCGAGGGCACTTCCTGATTGAGGTAAGTACGAAAATGGGCGCCTCCCTGATAGCCCATTTGATGGGTGATGCGTGACTCGATCTCTTGCCAGGAAGGCACGAGGTAATCCAGATACATGCGGTGTCTCCCTGACAGCGTGTGCAGGGGGAAATACCATCATGGATTCGCATCGGAGGTTTCTGTGTTGGCTGTAGGAAAATTCGACGCATATGCCTGCGTGTTAGGCGAAGTTCAGCGTTCAGTGAATATTCGCGAATCGGGTGCCCATCCCCATGCACTCCGCATCAGTCCATAATCCCCCCTTAATCGCCCTATAGTGCAATGCCAGCCACACCACTGCGGGAGCCCCACCATGCACGTTCTGCTCTGCGAGGACGACGACCTGATCGCCGCCGGTATCTGCGCCGGCCTTACCGCCCAGGGGCTGACCGTGGACCGGGTGGGCAATGCCGCCGATGCGCGCGCGATGCTGCAGGCCGCGCAGTTCGACGTGATGATCCTCGACCTTGGCCTGCCCGATGAAGACGGCCTGAAGCTGCTGCGCCGCCTACGCGAGAAGGGCGAAACGCTGCCAGTGCTGGTGCTCACCGCCCGCGATGCCGTCACCGACCGGGTGGACGGCCTGCAGGCCGGCGCCGACGACTACCTGCTCAAGCCGTTCGACCTGCGCGAGCTGGCTGCTCGCCTGCACACCCTGCTGCGGCGGGTGGCCGGACGGGCGGTGAACGTGATCGAACACGGCCCGCTGCGTTACGACCCCAGCAGCTGCGAGGCGACCCTGGCCGGGCAGCCGGTCGACCTGTCCCGCCGCGAGCAGGCGTTGCTCCAGGCACTGCTGCAGAACCCCGGGCGGGTGCTGTCCAGCGAGCAGCTCAAAGACTGCGTGTACGGGTTCAGCGACGAAGTCGAAAGCAATGCCCTGAACGTGCATATCCACCACCTGCGACGCAAGCTGGGTAACGGCATCGTCGAGACCGTGCGCGGCCTGGGCTACCGCCTGGGCCCGGCGCAGGCACCGCACGAGGCTGCATCATGAGCCTGCGGGTACGCCTGAGCCTGATCCTCGGCAGTGCCTTCGTGATCATCTGGGTGCTGGCCGCCGCGTGGATGCTGCGGGACTTGCGCCAGCAAATGATGTTTTCCCTCGACCAGCGCCTGGTGGCCTCGGCGCGCATGGTCGCCGGGCTGATCGACCAGCTGCCGCAGCCGCTGACCGCCAAGGGCGGGGAGGCGCACTTTTCCGCCGACCAGTTCAGCGTACCGGACGGCATGGCTTGCCAGGTCAGCTCGCTGCGCGGCGAGATCCTCGCCAGCAATCACAAGCACGATGGCGCCATGGACGACGAGCGCAGTGGTTTCCGTGACCAGACCATCGACGATGCGCTGTGGCGCACCTTCACCTACAACCATGGCGATGTGCGCATCACTACCGCCGACCGGCACATGGAGCGCGAAGCGCTGAACCAGTCGATTCTGCTGGCCGCTTCGGCGCCGGTGCTGATGGCCCTGCTCGGCAGCCTGGGGCTGCTGTGGATTGGCCTGGGCAAGGGCCTGGAGCCGCTCAACCGCATGCGCGATGCGTTGCGCCGAAGGCGCGCGGACAGTGTCGAGCCGCTGCAGGTGGCGGGCATGCCCAGCGAGTTGCAGCCATTGTTGGAAACCCAGAACCAGTTGTTCCTGCGTATTGCCCAGACCATCGAGCGCGAGCGGCGCCTGACCGACGATGCCGCGCATGAGCTGCGCAGCCCGCTGACCGCGATCAAGACCCATCTGCAGGTGGCCCGCATGACCGACGGTGCCGTACGCGAACAGGCGCTGGAGCATGCCGAGCAGGGCACCGACCGCATGCATCGCACGCTGGAGCAGTTGCTGATGCTGGCGCGCGTGGAAGGCAGCCTGTCGTTCGAGGATGGCGTGCAGTGCAGCGCCGAACAGGTGGCGCGGCAGGCGGTGCAGGATGCCGGTGGCGGCGACAACCGACGCATCGTGCTGCACTTGCCGGAAGAAGCGACGCAAATCTACCTGGGCATGCCGGCACCCTTGGCCGTGGCAGCGCTGCGCAACCTGCTGGACAACGCCCTGCGCCATGGCGGCGAAGCGGCGGTGGAGCTGGACGTTCAGATGGCTGACGGCCAGGTGGGCTTCATGGTACGCGACCATGGGCCGGGGATTGCCGAGGCGGATCTGGAGCACCTGACCGAGCGCTTCTGGCGCAATGGGCAGAGTGGTGGCTGTGGGTTGGGGCTGGCGATCGTGCAGGCGATCGTGCAGCGTTGTGCCGGTAGCCTGCGGTTCGACAGCCGTAGCGATGGGTTGCGGGTACTGTTGCAAGTACCGGCGCGTTCGGTGCATTGATCTCCAGTGCCTGTACCGGCCCTTTCGCGGGGTAAACCCGCTCCCACAGGTGTTGCACAGGTTCAAGGGGAGTGGGATCCCTGTGGGAGCGGGTTTACCCGCGAAAGGGCCGGCACAGGCAGAGTAAAATTCAGTAACAACCGCTAAATCCTCCCAGCACTCAAGCGTTTCCCAAGCGATAACCGCTCATTCGCTTGCTTGCGAGGATTCACCTATGTCCACCGCTTCCAGCCTTGCCCAGGTTCCGCCGGCCAGCGTGCCGCAGTCCTTGTACGAATTCACCGATTCGCCCTTGCTGCAACGCCAGCAGCAACAGGAATCCAATGCCCGCAGCTATCCGCGGCGCATTCCGCTGGCGCTCAAGCGTGCCCGCGGTATTTATGTGGAAGATGTCGAAGGCCGCCAGTTCATCGACTGCCTGGCCGGCGCCGGCACGCTGGCGCTGGGCCATAACCACCCGGTGGTGGTCGAGGCGATCCAGCGGGTACTGGCCGATGAGCTACCCCTGCACACCCTGGACCTGACCACGCCGGTCAAGGACCGTTTTGTCCAGGACCTGTTCGCCATCCTGCCCGAGGCGCTGCGCCGAGAGGCCAAGGTGCAATTCTGCGGCCCGACCGGCACCGATGCGGTGGAGGCGGCGCTCAAGCTGGTGCGCACGGCCACTGGCCGCAGCACGGTGCTGGCGTTCCATGGCGCCTACCATGGCATGAGCCAAGGGGCGCTGGCGCTGATGGGCAGCCACGGGCCGAAACAGCCGCTGGGCGCCTTGCTCGGTAACGGCGTGCAGTTCATGCCTTACCCCTACGACTACCGCTGCCCGTTCGGCCTGGGAGGCGAAGCCGGGGTCAAGGCCAACCTGCATTACCTGGAAAACCTGCTGCTCGACCCGGAAAGCGGCGTGCCTCTGCCGGCGGCGGTGATCCTTGAGGTGGTACAGGGCGAGGGCGGGGTTATTCCAGCGGATATCGAGTGGCTAAAGGGGGTGCGCCGGATTACCGAGCAGGCCGGCGTAGCGTTGATCATTGATGAAATCCAGAGCGGCTTCGCCCGTACCGGGCGTATGTTCGCCTTCGAGCATGCCGGCATCGTGCCGGACGTGGTCACCTTGTCCAAGGCCATTGGCGGCAGCCTGCCGCTGGCGGTGGTGGTGTACCGCGACTGGCTGGACACCTGGAAGCCAGGTGCGCATGCCGGCACCTTCCGTGGCAACCAGATGGCCATGGCAGCGGGTTCTGCGGTGATCAACTACCTGGTCGAGCACCGCTTGGCCGAGCATGCCGAGGCCATGGGGCTGCGCTTGCGTCAGCACCTGTTGCAGCTGCAGCGGGAGTATCCGCAGTTGGGTGATGTGCGCGGGCGCGGGTTGATGCTCGGGGTAGAGCTGGTGGACCCGCAGGGCAAGCTGGATGCCTTGGGTTACCCAGTGGCCAACCGCGAGCTGGCGGCGAAGGTACAGCGTGAGTGCCTGAAGCGAGGGTTGATCCTGGAGCTGGGTGGGCGCCATGGCGCGGTGGTGCGCTTCCTGCCGCCGTTGATCATCAGCGACGAGCAGGTCGACGACGTGGCGCAGCGCTTTGCCCAGGCGCTGATCGCATCGGTGTGACCAGGCGCCGGGGCTGCGCAGCGGCCCCGGCATTTTCACTTCAATCGAAGGTCCGCCCGGCCCGCCAATACCCCATCAAGGTCAGGCACTCCCGCTGCAGCCCGCGCGTTTTGATCAGGTACCGGCGAATATCCATCACCGTCGCCGATTCACCCGCTACCCAGGCATGGAACACACTGCGGGTGCTGCTTGCCTGTTCCCACAGAATGCGCGTATCGATATCCACTTCTTCCAGCTTCGCTCGCGGTGCAGCATGCCCCTGCGGCAGGCTGGCCAGCTCACGCACGGCATGCTGCATGGCCTGGCCGTGTTCGCACTGCAACACCTCACGCGGCAGCCAGTGCAGCTCGGTGGCGTTGCCATGGCGCAGGTCCAGGCAATCCGCCTCCAGCGGTACCTCGATGAACGCCTGCACCGCCAGGTCGGGCTGGTTGTCGGCCAACTGCTCAAGAATGCCGGCAATCGCTGGCAACGCCGTTTCATCACCAACCAACAGCACATTGCGTACACCTTGCGGCGGATTCCATTCGTAGCCACCGGGGTCGCCTGCGTAGGCCAGGTTGGGCGCCACCATCTGCAAGCCGTCACCCACTTGCGCGTGGGTGGCCCAGGCCGAGGCGGGGCCGTTGACGCCATGCAGAACGAAGTCGACATCCACCTCCAGTGCCTCGCAACGCAGGGCGCGGATGGTATAGGTGCGCATCGGTGGACGTTGGGCGGGTGGCAAGGCGCTGTGCGCGGCCTTCCAGTGCAGCTCGTTGCTCAGGTTGGGCAATGAGCCGTCGGGGGCGGGAAACAGCAGCTTTACGCGCTGGTCCGGCGCCAGGGTGAGCATCTGGGCGACATCCGGGCCGGTGAACACCAGGCGGGTCAGCGACGGGCTGAGGTGGATGCGCCGGGCAAGCACCAGGTCGAAGATACGGTAGGCGCCGGTGGCCGGTGCGCGGCCTTTGATCAGGCGGCGCAGGCCTTGTTGCAGCGCTTGGGTGATGCTGGCGGAGCTGGACATGCGGGGGTCCTTTTGCAAGCGGTTTCCTCTAGGGACGAGCCGCTGGCGCCGCAAATTAACCCCGACGCTGCAGTTACCAGCCGCGCCCGGAGTTCACCCAGAAGTTCACCGACAGCGAGGTAGAAACCGACTCCACCTGGTGGAACCAGCCCTCGGGCAGGAACAGCAGGTCGCCAGCCTGCAGCACCACGCGTAGGAACGGCACGTCGCGCGCCGCCGGGAAGCGCTGGTAATCCGGTGCGTCGGGGTTGAAATCACAGCCATCGAGACCGCCCTTGGGGCTGGTCGACCAGGTGCCCAGGGCAGGGCGGTGATGCGGCGCGGCAAGGATGAACGACTTCTGCCCCCAGACCTGGGCGAACAGGTTGTCGGCATCGTCACGGTGCAGGGGCGTCAGGGTGCCCTTGGGGCCGATCCAGATGCGCGGTGCGATGAATTTGTCGCGGCTGAAGTACTGCGGGTGGCGGATCAGCGTCAGCAGCTTCTCCGGCACGATGTTGTTGCCCATGTAGGCTGGGGTTTCACCGGGTTTGGCCGGGGTGTCCAGCGAGGCGATGAATTCGGCCATGGACGTAGAGCGGAAGTCACGGTCGGTGGAGAAGGTTTTCTTCACGTAGTCGCCGTGCCGGGTGATGCCCTGCAGTTCGGCGAAATGCTCCAGCGATGCCTGGCGGCCCATGGTGAACAGTGGCCAGTCCTGCAGGGCATCGCTGATGACCACCGGTGTACCATGCACCAGGTACTCGCTCTGGAAACGTGACAGTGGCATGTCGTTGCGCGCAATGCGTGCCACCTCGCGCTGTACTGGCTGCGCGGCCGACACCCGCTCGCTGAGGCGGGCCGGGGTCGGGTAACGCTGGTTCATCGACACTTTGGCCGCTGTGGCGCCACGGCGGGCGTTACTGATGATCTGCGGCAGCAGGGTGGCCAGGCCCATGTTGCCGGTGATCTTCAGGCGTGCGCTGGCGAACAGTTCCTCGACGTTGGCGGTGCCGCCCATGATGCCCAGGAAGTCGCGCTCGGCCACCTCGATGGTGACATCCGGGGCGTTGTGCCGGCCGGCGCCTGTGCGGCTGCTGTCGCGCACCTCCGACCAGAAGGCCTGGTCCTGGCCAAAAACGAACTGGAATACGCCTTCTATGCCGACGGCATGGGCGTTGGCGAACAGTTTGCTGAGGATGCTCTGAAGGTCCACGGTGTGCCTCTGGCGGTCTTTCGTTGTGCAGGAGTAACGAGCGCCTGCACCAACGATTTAGCCGTGTGGCGGGTAATTTTTCGGTGCGCTGCTACGTCCCGTAGGGATGTTCGAGTCACATTGTTCACCCAAGGAACCCTCATGGCACTGCACCCTGATCTGGCGGCATTTCTGGAATTGGTCGAGTTTGGCCGGCTGACGGGCAGGAGCCTGCCCATGCACGCGATGGACGTGGCCCAGGCCCGCGCCGAGTTCGCCGGCAGCTCGCAGGTGCTCGACCCGAGCCCGCCGGGCAATGTCACGGTCAGCGAACTGCAGGTTACCGCGCGCGATGGCGCCCGCCTGGGCGCGCGCTTGTATCGCCAAGGCGAGGCCAGCGCTGCCTTGCAGCCGGTGATTTTCTACCTGCACGGGGGCGGCTATGTGGTTGGCAGCCTCGACTCGCACGATTCGGTTTGCCGCCGCCTGGCGGCCTTGGGCGAATTTGCGGTGCTGGCGGCGGATTACCGGCTGGCACCGGAACAGCAGTTTCCGGTGGCCTTGCACGACGTGCTGGATGTCGCCAACTGGCTGGCCGAACAGGCAGCGACGCTGGGCCTGGATAACCGCCGGGTGGTGTTGGCGGGGGACAGCGTGGGCGCCAGCCTGGCGGCAGTGCTGGCCATCACGGCGGTCGAGCAACCCGAAGCACTGGCGTTCAAGCCGCTAGGGCAGCTGCTGTTCTACCCGGTGACCGATATTTCCTGCCAACGGGCTTCGCACCGCGAGCATGCCGAGGGCTATCTGCTGGAGACGCCCACGCTGGAGTGGTTCTACCAGCACTATGCGCCGCAGCCTGAGCAGCGGCTGGACTGGCGGGTATCGCCGTTGCTGTCGACGCTGCGTACACCGCTGGCACCGGCTTACCTGTTCGTGGCCGAGTACGACCCGTTGCATGATGAAGGCATCGCGTATCGTGACTGGTTGCTGGCAGGGGGCACGGCGGTGACCTTTGCGCGGGTTGAGGGGTTGACCCATGACTTTTTGCGCATGTCGGGGATTGTGGGGCAGGTGGATGGGATTTACCGGGATGTCGGCGAGTGGTTGCAGCAGGTTGGCGGCCAGTTCTGACTTGAGATTACCGGGGGCCGCAAAGCGGCCCCCAGGGCCTCACCCGCGAACGCGCTTCTTCAATGCCTCCACCAACCGTTCGATCTCGCCCTCGGTGTTCAGCAAGCCAGGCGCCGTGCGCACCACTGGTCCCGCATCCCGCGATACCGCATCCACCACAATGCGCTGGCTGTTAAGGTGCTTGGCCACCTCGTCGGCATCCTGCCCCTTGACCCGGAAAAAGCTGAACCCCGCCGAGTAGAGGGCGCTGCGCGGTGTCACCAGCTCGATCCCCGGCAGTGCCTCCAGGCGCTGCTTGAGGAAATCATTGAGCCCATGGATACGCGCCTGCACAGCCGCCTTGCCCAGCTGCAGGTGCAGCTCGAACGCCTTGCCCAGTGCCCAGCGGTGCTCGAACGCGTGGTAGCCGCCTGGAGTCATTATCGTGGCGAAATCTTCATTTTCCGAGAAACTGGCGATGGTCGGCGTCAGCTGTTTCAGTTCGGTGGATGCCGCGCAGATAATCCCGGTCCCTCGCGGCCCGAACATCCATTTGTGAGTGCCGGCAATGAAGTAGTCGCAGTTGAAGTCGGCAAAGCGCACGTCTTCGACACCAAAACCGTGCACGCCATCGATCACATAAATAATCTGGTCGTTCTCGTCGCGCTGGCGATTGACCTCGCGCACCAGCTTGCCGATCTCGCCCACAGGCAGCTTCACGCCGCTGCCCGAATGCACCCAGGTCATGCCCAATACCCGGGTTTTCGGCCCGATCGCGGCTGAGATCGTGGTCAGTACCTGGTCGGTACTGACCTTGGCGGGGTCTTCGAACAGGCGCAGGCGTCGCACTGGGGTGCCGTCGCGCGTGGTGCGAAAACCCATGGTATGGCGCGCCGCCGAATGCTCGTGCACGGTGGTGAGAATTTCCTGCCCTGGCGCAATCTTCAGCCCGCCATAGATCAGCCCCAGGCCCTCGGTGGTGCTGCCGGTCAGGGCGATTTGCCTTGGGGTGACTTCAAGATAGCGCGCTGCCCATTCACGCACGGCGGCTTCGTGCTTCCATTCCGACTGACTGTCCCAGTCCACCATGCGTGCCGGCTGGCGGTCGAACTGGGCGCGCAGGGCCTCGATCGCTTCGCGCACGGGCCTTGGGTGCGAGGTGATCAGGAAGTTGGCGAAGTGGGCGTAGGCCGGGTCCAGCTCGAAAAGCCCGCGAAACGCGGACCAGTCATCGGTCGAAACGGGTTTGGCAGGTGTCGCGTGGGCGGCGGGCAGCAACGGGCCGGGGCCGGTCAGTGGCAGTGCGGCTGCCAGCAGGCCAGCCTGCTTGAGGAAGGTTCGACGGTCGTTCATCACGGTGCTCGAAAATGTCAGGGAGACGAAGTGGCAACAGGCTGCGCGGCGCGCTGTACCTGCTCCCACACGCGCAGGAAGTTGCCGCCCCAGAGCTTGGCAATATCGGCTTCGGAGTAGCCGCGGCTGATCAGCTCGGCGGTGACGTTGCGTGCTTCACTCGCGTTCTGCCAGCCATCGATGCCGCCACCTTCGTTGAAGTCCGAACTGAGGCCGACATGGTCGATGCCAACCTTGCGCACGGTGTAGTCGATGGCATCGCCATAGTCCTTGAGCGTGGCGGGTGGTTCTTCGTCGAGAATGCCGTACAGTTCGTTGGCGTACTGCCCGACTTTCTGCTCGGGCCAACCGGCGATCACCGGGTCACCGGGCATCAACGCGTAGTTGAGGTTGGCCAGCGGCGGAAGGTCGTAGCGGGCGCGCAGGGCGTTGAGTTTGTCCTGGGTCTTGCTGCTCAGCGGCTTGAGGTAGGTGGAGAAGGCCACCAACTGGATCACCCCGCCGCTGTCCTTGATCAACTGCAGCTCTTTGTCGGAGAGGTTGCGGTTAATGTCGACCATGGCCCGTGGCGCCGAGTGCGAGGCTACCAGCGGCGCGCGGCTGAGGGCGGCCACCTGGGCCAGCGCCTTGCTCGACATCTGTGACACGTCGATGATCACGCCCAGGTCATTCAGCCGTTGCACGGCGCGCTTGCCGGTCTGTGACAAGCCTTCCAGCGCATCGACGGTGTCATTGAAGAACGGCAGCGGGCGCGAAGAGTCGGCCCAGCTGTTGTTGCCCACGTAGCTGAAGCCGAACATGCGCACCCCGCGCGCGGCCCAGCGGTCGAGCTGGTCGATGTCGTCACCCAGTGCATAGGCGTTGAGCATGCTGAGAAACACCGCAAACTTGCCTTCGCCGTGCAGGCGCCGCATGTCTTGCGGGGTATAGGCAATGCCAACCTGCTGCGGGAAATCGCGGACCATCGCGGCAATGGCGTTGTAGCGCACTTCCTGGGTGTGCCGGGCGGCCTCGACGAAGCCTGGAGTAGGGCGGTGCGGGCCATCATTGCCGGTCCAGGATTCAGGCCAGGCAAAGATGGTCAGGGCAGCGCCAGACAAGCGCCCGCGTGCGGCCTTGGTCAGGTCGAAGCGGCCATCGCCATCCTGGTCGGCCTCGCTGCCTTCGGTGCCGAAGGTCAGCGGCAGGGTGATATGGCTGTCGAACGAGAGGATGCGTTCCTGCAGGTCGTTGGCCTGGCGGGTCACCTCGCGAGAATAGCCGGCTGGGGTGGCGAAATAGTGCCAGGCGGCAAGCCCGGCGCCGGCGGCAACCGCCGCGGCCAGGCTGATAAACAGGGCTTTCTTCCAGCGTGGAGTCGTCATCTTGGTCTCAGTTGGTTCACCGTCGAGGGATGGGCACAGAGGCCGCCGCTACCTGCAGTGAACGAGCTCGCCAGGCAAAAATTTAGCCAGTGCCAGCAGCCGCGCGCCGCTAAATTTCGCCGACCGTGCAACGTTCTAGCCTTGGACGGGCCGTGCTCCATGGCCGCAATGAATGCACAGGTATGCAATGACGATTTCCCGACGCGGTTTCATCGCCGGCGTGGCATTGACGGGTGTGGTGGTGCCGGGTGCGCTGGGGGCACTGTATGTGCAGCGCCAGCGGGAGGAAGCCGAGGCGTTCCCGGAAACCCCTGGCGAGGCCGTGGTCGAGCTGGCCGATACCCCTTTGCAGCAGTTGGGCGACAGCTTGCGCGGTATCTGGCGCTGGACCCTGCAGGGCAAGGATGCGGGGCTGGATGGCCTGCCGGCAGGCGAACTGGAGTTGTTTCTGGATGTAGCCGCTAGTGGTCGTGCGCTGCGCGGTTACCTGGACACCCCCGAACGCCTGCGCGGGGCCGAGGAGCCGCGCTACCGGGTGGTCGGCGACCTGCTGGCGGACAAACCGGGCACCTTGCGCTGGCGGCTGTTTTCAACCCAGGCGCACTATGAGTGCGATATCGTGCTTGATGAAGTCTGGGGCCGCTTCGGCAATGCCGGGCCGGCCACCCTCAACGGGCGCATCGCGCGCATGGACCGTGCGCTGACCTTGCCGGTTGAGGACAACCACTTCCTGGCCCTTAAGCGCACTTTCCCCGAAGCGCGCGAACGTACCCCGTTGAACCCGCAACTGCTGGCTTGGCTGATCGCCCCGGAGCATCGCCTGTTTCATCAGTTGTGGCACTCCTCGCGGGACAAATGGCACAAGCTGGACAAGAGCAAGCAAGGTGCCTTGCGTGGCCTGGGCTGGCAGCCGGGGCCGCGTGACCGCGAGCGTGATGCACGCGGCCGGCACAAGGACCGCAACGGCTCGGGCGAGGACTTCTTCTTCATGCACCGGCACATGCTTGGCAGCGCCCGTGCCCTGCAAGACCTGCCTTCCTGGCCGCGCTTCCCATTGCCGCAACCGGAGCTGGAGCGTGACCGCGCAGGGTTTGCCCGGTACTTCGACAACCACGACGGCAACGCCCTGCCACCCACCTGGCTGGCCAGTGGCGACGAGGAGTACACCCAGTGGGTGCGCGACATCAAGACCCCGGACACCTTTCACGGTAACTTCCAGGTCTGGGAATCGCGCTACACCGACCCCCAGTACCTGAGCACCCTGACCTTGGGCCAGTTCGGCTCGGAGGTTGAGCTGGGCCTGCACGACTGGTTGCACATGCGCTGGGCGTCGGTGCCGCGCGACCCTTCCAACGGCATGCCGGTGCCGACGGCGCGCACGCCGGACGATTTTGCCGAACGCTGGTTCACGGCGGACAACGACTTCCTCGGGGACCCGTTTTCTTCCCATGTGAACCCGGTGTTCTGGCATTTTCACGGCTGGATCGATGACCGCATCGAGGACTGGTTCCGTGCCCATGAGCGGTTGCACCCGGGTGAGGTGCGGCGCCTTGAAGTCAACGGCGTGCCGTGGTTTGCGCCGGGGCGCTGGGTCGAGGTGGCGGACCCTTGGCTGGGGCCGGACACCCATGGCTGCTCGACGGTGCCGGGGCTGCGGCCTGGGCGTAGCGTGGAGATGGACCCGGAGACCATGAAGCTGGCGCTGCGCATCATCTACAGCGATGAAGACCTGTTCGACAAGCTGCGGCCCAAGGTGCCGCAGCGGCCGTGGTATGCGCGTAACCTCAAGGTGGCAAAGCGTTCGGGCTGACTGGGGGCGCGTTGCGCCCCAATCGCGACGCAAGGCCGCTCCCACAGATTGGACTGCGCAGCAGCCCCAGAAGGCGACCCGGCCTAACGTTCGAGTTGCCAGCCTCCCCCTAACGCTTTGTACAACGCCACACTGCCCTGCAGCCGGGCCAAACGCAATCGCGCCTGCTGGTCCTGGGCCACATACAACGTGCGTTGGGTCTCCAGTACGCTCAACAAGGTTTCGGCACCCGCGCCATAGCGCTGCTGTGCCAGGTCGAACGCCAACCGCGCCTGCTGCACTTCCTCGTCCTGCCATTGCCGCTGACGGTCCACGCCCTGGATTGCATTGAGCGCTTTTTCGACATCGGCAAAACCCGCCAGGATGCTGCTGCGATAGGTCTCCAGCAACTCAGCCTGTTCAGCCTCGGCCAGTTCACGCGCTGCGCGTAGCCGGCCGTTGTTGAAGATTGGCGCGACCAGGCCACTGGTGAGGGTGTAGTAGGAGCTGTCCAACAAGTGGGCAAAGGTATTGGAGCCAGCACCCAGGTTGGCCCCCAAGGTCAGCTTGGGCAGCATGGCGGCGCGGGCGACCTGCACATTGGCACTGGCGGCCGCCAACCGCGCTTCTGCGGCGGCAATGTCTGGGCGTCGGGTGAGCAGTTCGCTGGGTACACCACTACCAATGGCTGGCCATTGCAGGGCATCGATCGCTTCCTGGCTGTTGGGCAGTGACTGCACCGGGTCGCCAAGCAGGGTTGCCAGGGTGACGCGGCTGTCTAGCCACTGCTGTTCCAGCAACGGCAGCTGGCGTTGCTGGGTGGCCACCAGGCTGCGCTGCTGGGCCAGTTCCAGGCGCGTGGCGGAGCCGCTGCGCTGGCGTGCCTCGACCAGGCCCAGCACGTCCTGGGCGTTGCGCAGGTTGAGGCGGGCGATACGCAACTGCTCCTGCAGGGCCAGGCCCTGCAGGTAGCTGTCGGCGACCGCGCTGACCAGCGTCAGCTCCACGGTCTGGCGGTCGAAGCGGCTGGCGTCGAGGCTACGCAGGGCATTGTCGCGGGTTGCGCGTAGGCCGCCCCAGAAGTCGATTTCGTAGCTGGCGCTGAGCTGGGCGTCGAACGAAGTGCTGGTGCGCTCGCTGCGGCTGACATCAAGCTGGTCATTGCCGTCGCCATGCAACAGGCGCTGGCGGCTGCCGTTCAGGCCCAACTGCACTTCTGGCAGCAAGGGGGCGCCGGCCATGACCGCGCGGGCCTGGGCCTGGCGCACCCGTGCGGTGGCGCCGGCCAGGTCGTGGGCGTTGTCCAGGGCATGCTGTACCAGGCGGTCCAGTTCACGGCTGGCAAAGGCGTGCCACCACTGTACCGTCGGTAGATGTGCCGACGGCGCTGGGGCGTCACCTTGCCAGGCGAGTGGTGCGACGATGCCGCTGGAGGGGGTGGGTGGCGTGCTGCAGGCGGCGAGGGTTGCACACAAGGGCAGGCACAACGTCAACAGGCTGATGCGGCTAGGCAATGTCATGGGTTATTCGCTGGTAAGGGCTTTGACCGGGTCGAGGCGGGCGGCCTTGCGTGCTGGCATGAAGCCGAACACGATGCCGGTGACAACGGCGCAGGCGAACGCGCCAAGCATGGCGGGCAGGGCAAAGGCGATTGCTACGTCGGCCAGCATCAGGCCTCCGCCGATGGCCAGGGCCAGAACGATGCCGGCCAGGCCGCCGACCATCGACAGCATCACCGCCTCGCTGAGGAACTGGCGCAGGATGTCGCGCTGGCGCGCGCCGGTGGCCATGCGGATGCCGATTTCGCGTGTACGCTCGCGTACGGTCATCAGCATGATGTTCATCACACCGATGCCGCCTACCAGCAGCGAGATGGCGGCGATCGCGCCCAGCATCAGCGACAGGCTGTTCTGCGTGCGCGCTTCGGCCTGGATCAATGCGGCGTCGTTGGTCAGCTCGAAGTCCTGGCGGCCGTTGTGGCGTTGGCGCAGCAGTTGGTCGATGGCGGCTTCGGCCTGGTTGACCCGGGTGGAGTCGAGGGCGGCGACGGCGATGTAGTCCGGGTCGCGCTGGCCGAACAGGCGGATCGCGGCCGCCGAGTAGGGCACGGCGATGCGCCCGTCGCTGTCCTGGTCGCCGGAGCTTGCGCCTTTGCCTGCGAGGATACCGATTACCTGGAACGGCACATTGCCGATCAGAATGTACTGCCCCAGCGGATCGCGGCCAGGGTCGAGCATTTTTTCTCGGACTTTTTGGCCGATCACCGCCACGGCAGCCGCATTGGCCTCGTCGGCTTCGCTGTAGAAGCTGCCTTGTACCGCCGGCCAGTTGAAGATTTCCGGGAAATAGGTGTTGTTGCCGCCCACATAGAATTTCTGGCTGTTGTTGCCATGGCGCACCATCAGTTTGTCGCCGATCACCGGCATTACATGCTTGACCTGCGGCAGTTGGCCGATGGCCGCCACATCGTCGAGCGTGATGGTGCCGGCGGGCTCGCCCAGCGTTGCTGGCTTGCCATTGAGGTAGAGGATGTTCGAGCCGAAGGCGGCCATCTGCGCCATGACCTGGCGCTTGCTGCCTTCGCCCACGGCCAGCATTACCACCACCGAGGCCACGCCGATGACGATACCCAGCAGGGTCAGGGCAGTGCGGAAGCGGTTGACCCACATCACCCGCCAGGCAGCCTGCAGGGCTTCGAGCAATTCGCCTTTCCACGCCCCGCGCAAGGTGGCGCCGCGGTCCAGGCGCTGGCGCAACTGCTCGGCTTGCAGGCCTTGGCCGCTGTCGATCGCAGGCTGTTCGCTGGCCGAGTCACTGATGATCAAACCGTCGCGAATCTCGATCACCCGCTGCGCCCGCGCTGCCACTTCACGGTCATGGGTAATCAGGATGATCACATGGCCCTGGCTGGCCAGCTCGTCGAGCAAGGCCATCACCTCGGTGCCGCTGTGGCTGTCCAGCGCGCCGGTGGGTTCGTCGGCGAGGATGATATGGCCGCCGTTCATCAGCGCACGGGCAATCGACACCCGTTGCTGCTGGCCGCCGGACAATTGGTGCGGGCGGTTGCCGGTGCGGCTGGCCAGGCCCAGGCGGCCGAGCAGGGCGCTGGCGCGGGCGTGGCGCTCGCGGGCGTCAATGCCGGCATAGATGGCAGGCATTTCGACGTTTTCCTGGGCCGAGCCCGACGGGATCAAGTGATAACCCTGGAACACGAAGCCAAACGCTTCGCGGCGTAACCAGGCCAGTTCGTCGCTGTCCAGGTCGGCCACGTCCTTGCCGGCGAAACGGTAGCTGCCGGCGCTGGGGCGGTCGAGGCAGCCGAGAATGTTCATCAAGGTCGACTTGCCCGAGCCGGAGGCGCCGACAATTGCGACGAACTCGCCGGGGTGGATGCTGAGGCTGATGCCATGCAGGATGTCGACCTTGGGGGTATCGACACCGCCGTAGGACTTGCGGATGTCGATCAGCTCGATCAGAGGCGTGCTCATTCAGCCTCCACTCACGGCGGGGGCGCCGATGACCAGGCGCTCGCCTTCGCTCAGGCCGTCCAGCACCTGTACCCGCAAACGGTCGCTGAGCCCGGTGCGCACCTGGCGCTGTTCCACCTTGCCGTCGCCGGTCAGCACACGCGCCAGGCGCAGGCCGTCGCCGTCATCCAGCGCGGCCAGCGGCACGGTCAGCACCTGGCTGGCGGTGCCTGCAACGAAGAACACTTGCGTGGTCATCTCGGCCATCAGCGCGCCGTCCGGGTTATCGACATCCAGCAGCACACTGTACTGCACCACCTGGCTGCCGGCGCTGCCATTGCTGACGCTGGCCGGGCTGCCGCCGCCCTGGCTGGCCTGCTCCAGGGGCTTGGGCGGGATTGGCAGCACTTGCCGCACGGTGCTGGTCCAGCGGCGTTTGCCGCCGGCCAGGGTGGTGAAATAGGCGGTCATGCCCGGTTTGACCTTGCCGATGTCGGCCTCTGACACCTGGGCCCACACGGTCATTGGCGAAAGCTTGGCGATGCGCAGGATCAATGGGGTTTGCTGCTGGGCGTTGAGGGTTTGCCCCTCGCGGGCATCCACTGCCACCACCGTGCCGTCCATGGGCGCGTAGATGCGCGTGTAGCCTAACTCGGCTTCGTCGCTGCGCAGGCTGGCCTGGGCCTGGCGGATCTGCGCCAGGAACATGTCGATGCGCGCCTGGGTGACTTTCAACTGCGCGGCGGCGGTTTGCACGTCTTCGTCTCGGGTGGCGCCGGCGGCGGCCAGGTCGCGCTGGCGCTTGAGCTGCTGCTGGGCCAACAGGTACTGCGCGCGTTGTTCGGCCAGCTGGGCCTTGAGGTTGTCGATCGAGAAGCGCCCGGCATCCAGCCGCGCCTGCTGGGTGGAAGGGTCGATCTCGACCAGCAACTGGCCTTTGCGCACACTGTCGCCGACTTCAACGTGCAGCTTGTGGATCTGCCCGGAGGCCTGGGCGCCAACGTCCACGTAACGTCGCGGTTGCAAGGTGCCCAGCGCGGTCACGCTGCTTTCGATGTCGGCGCGGGTTACGGCGACGGTGCTCAGCGGCTGCGCGCCATAGGGCAGCGCCTTCCAGGCCAGCAGGCTGCCGAGGCCGAGCAGGCCCAGGCCAGTGAGCAGCACACGGCGACGGGTGTTGGTTAAAGGTCTCATGCAGACATCCAGCCAAGGGGTGTGGGTATGCGTAGCCAGGGTCAGGCGCATACCGGGTGCCAGATAGACGAAAGCGCTAGAGGGGGATTTAGCGAGGGTGAGTGAACGTGCGTCTTGCAGCCCTTGTTGCTGAGAATAATTATAATTTGTAAGATCGCACGTTGACATCACTCGGTCCCGCGTTGCTGCCTGAAAGGGCTTTCTGGCAAAAGCTGGCAGGACCTCTCAGGTAACGTCGTGGAACATTACTATCGCGAACTGGTGGGTTTCCTCTCCGCGCGCCTGGGCAGTCGCCAGGCCGCCGAGGACGTGGCACACGATGCTTACCTGCGGGTGCTGGAGCGCACTGACGCCGAGCGCATCGAGCACCCACGCGCCTTTCTCTACCGCACCGCGCTCAACCTGGTGGTCGACCGCCACCGGCGCCACCTGGTGCGCCAGGCCGAGCCGCTGGAGGTGCTGGACAGCGACGAACGTTGGCACAGCCCGGCGCCGGCCCACGACATGCAGCTGGACCAGCGCCTGGCGCTGATGCAGCGCGCGCTGGATGAACTGAGCAAGATCTGCCGCGACTGCTTTCTGCTGCGCAAGCTCGAAGGCCTGTCGCACCAGCAGATTGCCGAGCACCTGGGCATATCCCGTAGCCTGGTGGAAAAGCACATCGTCAATGCCATGAAGCACTGCCGGCTGCGCATGCGAGAGTGGGAATCGTGATTGCCGGGTTAAAGGAAAATGAAAATTCCGTCAGTCAATCACTTGATTTATGCGGCTTTCCCGACTTCTATTCAGTTAAGACCGCTGCCGGGCGTGGCCCTGTCAGTAGCCGTAATTGGCGCAGTTTGGTCATGGAATGCACCCATTACCCCACTGCCCAGGTCCGATCATGGCAAACAAGACCCTGCGCATTCTCATCGCCGACGCGCACCCCTGTCAGCGCTTGCAGCTGGAGCGGCTGCTCAATGGCCTGGGCTACTACCGAATCGCCCCCGTGGACAGCTTCGAGGAGCTGCAGCGGCTGGTGCAGTGCGCCTTGCAGCCCTTTCACCTGCTGCTGGGCAACATCGAGTTGGCCAGCCATGCCGGGGTTGACCTGGCACGTTTCTGCCGCGTCAGCACTCAGATCCAGCACGCCCTGCTTTACCACTCCAGCCAGTTGAAAGTGCCTGCGGTGCCGCAGACCGAGCGCCAGGCTGTGAGCCTGAGCCTGCCACAGGTGCCCGATAACGAGGCGCTGGAGTCGTTCATGGCGATCATCGACGCACCGCTGCTGGTCGGCAAGTTGCCGCTACCGGGCACCCTGCAGGCAAACACCCTGCGGCCACGGCCGAGGGCCAACTTCGCGCAGACGGTGTTCAACCGCTAGCGGCATCGCGGTCGGGGCAACAGGGCGGCTATTTGTTATGCTCTTGCCCTTTGCCGATTTGCGGAACCTGCCATGACTGCCATCGATACCGCTCGCCCGCCCCGGTTCAGCCGCGGCGACCATCGGACCCTGGGCCTGGCGGCGCTGGGCGGCGCGCTGGAAATCTACGACTTCATCATTTTCGTGTTCTTCGCGCTGACCCTCAGCCAGCTGTTTTTCCCGCCCGAGATGCCCGAATGGCTGCGGCTGTTGCAAAGCTTTGGCATCTTCGTCACCGGCTACCTGGCGCGGCCGCTGGGCGGCATCCTGATGGCACACTTCGCCGATCATCTGGGGCGCAAGCGGGTCTTCAGCCTGAGTATCCTGATGATGGCCCTGCCGTGCCTGCTGATCGGGGTGATGCCCACCTACGCCGACATCGGTTATGCCGCGCCGCTGATCCTGCTGGCCCTGCGTATTCTGCAGGGCGCGGCGGTGGGGGGCGAGGTGCCGAGTGCCTGGACCTTCGTCGCCGAGCATGCACCCGCCGGGCGGCGCGGCTATGCCCTTGGCTTCCTGCAGGCCGGGCTGACCTTCGGCTACCTGTTGGGGGCACTGACCGCGACCCTGCTGGCGCAGCTGTTCACCCCGCAGGAAATCCTCGATTACGCCTGGCGTTACCCGTTCCTGCTGGGTGGGGTATTTGGCGTGATCGGCGTATGGCTGCGCCGCTGGCTCAGCGAAACGCCGGTGTTCCTTGCCCTGCGCGCGCGTCAGGAGCAGCCGGTGAAGTTCCCGCTGCGGCGGGTGCTGAGCGAGCACCGCCAGGCGTTGATCCCGGCCGCGCTGCTGACCTGTGTGCTGACCTCGGCGGTTGTGGTGCTGGTAGTGATCACGCCGACGGTGATGCAGCAGCGTTTCGGCATGAGTGCCGGGCACACCTTTGGCTTGAGCAGTGTGGGCATCGTCTTCCTCAACATCGGCTGCGTGCTGGCTGGGCTGCTGGTCGACCGTGTGGGCGCCTGGCGTGCGCTGATGCTCTACAGCCTGCTGTTGCCGCTGGGTATCGGCGCGCTGTACGCCAGCCTGGTGGGGCAGTGGGGCATGACCTGGCTGGCCTATGCGCTGGCGGGGTTGAGTTGCGGGGTGGTAGGGGTGGTGCCATCGGTGATGGTCGGACTGTTCCCGGCTGAGATCCGCGTGTCGGGCATTTCCTTCACCTACAACGTGGCCTATGCACTGTGGGCCAGCACCACGCCGCTGGCACTGATTGCGCTGATGCCGTGGAGCCCGTGGGTGTGTGTCGGGTTTTGTCTGGTCATGGGCGCGGTGGGGCTGCTGACGGCCTTGTATTTCGGGCGCCGTGAGCCCTTGGCGTTTGCGGCGGAGCCGATGCCAATCATGTGTGGTGACAAATGAGCCGATAGCGGCCATGGGGCATTGAGGCATCCTTCTGGGCGGGGGTTATTGGAATAACCTATTAGCCAAATTTAACCTGGAAGGTTAATTTTTCATGGAAAAGAGAACGCCTCATTGTCCGCTGGAGCGGATCAGGGCATTGCTGAGCGCTGGCCGCGTCAACCCTACAACGGCCTCATTACGAGGCGCTCAGGCGTTAGGGATGGAGTTTGCGGACATGCTTCAGGTTATCGCGGGCCTGGAGCGCAGGGACTTCTACAAAAGCATGTCTTGTTATGTCAATCATCGCGTTTGGCAGGATGTCTACAGGCCGTTTACGGCGAAAGGCTACGTGTACCTGAAGCTGTCTGTGGTTGATGACGTTCTCATCGTGTCTTTCAAGGAGTTGTAAACATGAGATGCCCAATTTGCGACGGTGCGGAGCTCGCGCCAGACACTCAGGACATGCCCTACCGCTACAAGGGGGTATCGACAGTGATCCCTGGTGTCGCGGGCGATTACTGCTCTGCCTGTGGTGAGGCAGTACTTGGCTACGATGAGGCTATGCGCGTCAGCGATCTGATGTCTGCTTTCAGCCGCCAAGTCAATGCTAAGGATGTCGACCCTGATTTTATTGTTTCCGTGCGCAAGAAGTTTGATCTGGACCAGCGTGAAGCGGGGGAAATCTTCGGTGGAGGGGTCAATGCGTTCTCTCGATATGAAAACGGCAAGACCACGCCACCCGTGGCGCTGGTGAAACTGCTGAAACTGCTGGATCGCCACCCAGAGCTTTTCGAGGAAGTACGTACAGCCTGATGTTGGCGGGCAACAAAAAGCCCCCGGTTCGAGAGAGCGGGGGCTTTTTGTCAGCGCAAGGGCAGGGCCCTTACATATTCGGGTAGTTCGGCCCGCCAGCGCCTTCAGGGGTGACCCAAGTGATGTTCTGGGCCGGGTCCTTGATGTCGCAGGTCTTGCAGTGCACGCAGTTCTGCGCGTTGATCTGGAAGCGCTTGTTGCCGTCTTCCTGGGTGACCACTTCGTACACGCCAGCCGGGCAGTAGCGTTGGGCCGGCTCGTCGTACAGCGGCAGGTTGCTGGCGATCGGAATGCTTGGGTCGGTCAGCTTCAGGTGGCAGGGTTGTTCCTCTTCGTGGTTGGTGCTGGAAAGGAATACCGAGCTGAGTTTGTCGAAGCTGAGCTTGCCGTCCGGTTTCGGGTAGTCGATCTTTTTCGAGTCGGCGGCCAGCTTGAGGCAGGCGTAGTCCGGCTTGGTGTCGTGCAGGGTGAACGGCAGCTTGCCGCCGAACCAGTTCTGGTCGACATAGTTGAACGCGGCCCCCAGAAGCGGGCCGAACTTGTGCATAGCCGGGCCGAAGTTGCGACTGGCGAACAGTTCTTCGTACAGCCAGCTGGCCTTGAAAGCACTGACGTAGCTGTTCAACTGGTCACCGCCTTCGCTGCCGGCAATCAGGGCGTCTGCTACCGCTTCGGCGGCAAGCATGCCGGACTTCATCGCGGTGTGGCTGCCTTTGATCTTGGCCACGTTCATGGTGCCTAGGTCGCAACCGATAAGTGCGCCACCGTTGAAGACCATTTTCGGCAGCGAGTTGATGCCGCCCTTGGCCAGGGCGCGAGCACCGTAGCTGATGCGCTTGCCACCTTCGAGGTACTGGCTGATCACCGGGTGGTGCTTCAGGCGCTGGAATTCGTCGAATGGCGACAGGTACGGGTTGGCGTAGGACAGGTCGACGATCAAACCGACTACCACCTGGTTGTTCTCCAGGTGATAGAGGAACGAGCCACCGGTGTTGTCCTTGGCCACCACATCCAGCGGCCAGCCGGCGGTGTGCACCACCAGGCCCTGTTCGTGCTTGGCCGGGTCGATTTCCCAGATTTCCTTCAGGCCGATGCCGTAGTGCTGCACATCGGACTCGTTGTCCAGGTTGAAGCGCTTGATCAGTTGCTTGCCGATATGGCCACGGCAACCTTCGGCAAACAGGGTGTATTTGCCACGCAGCTCCATTCCCGGGGTATACATACCGTCTTTCGGGTGGCCTTCACGGTCCACACCCATGTCACCGGTGACTATACCGCGCACCACGCCGTTTTCATCGAACAGTGCTTCCTGGGCGGCGAAGCCTGGGTAGACTTCAACGCCCAGGTTCTCGGCCTGCTGGGCCAGCCAGCGGCACAGGTTACCCAGCGAGATGATGTAGTTGCCATGGTTGTGCATGGTCTTGGGCACGAACAGGTCGGGCACTTTGGTCGCGCTGCCGGCATCCTTGAGCACATAGATGTCGTCGCGCTTGACCTCGGTGTTCAGTGGCGCGCCGAGTTCCTTCCAGTCGGGGAACAGTTCGTTCAGGGCGCGCGGTTCGAACACCGCGCCGGAGAGGATGTGGGCGCCGACTTCAGAGCCTTTTTCCACCACGCAGACGCTGATCTCGCTACCGGCTTCGGCGGCCTTCTGCTTCAGGCGGCAGGCGGCGGACAGGCCTGCCGGGCCGGCGCCGACGATGACCACGTCGAATTCCATGTATTCGCGTTCCACTGGTTCTCTCCTACTCATCAAGGCTCGTGCTGTTGCTTGGTCTTATGGGTGCTTGCGCGCAGTGGCTCATCACGGGAGCGAAACTGTAGCTGCGCAAATGACGGACTACACCGTTTTGTCTTGGCCGCGCATTATATCTACACCACTTGGCGGGTCCAATACAAACGTTTGTTTGAATTTGCCGCAGGCCAGTAAAATCACAGGTACGCGGCTGGAGGGTGACCGATTTGCCGTATTGACCGGATTGGGTGTTGCGGTCAAGATACGAGCGGTTTTACGTTCGCCGTAGGCTTGCAGCCGGGCGCAGGTACACCTCTAAAGACCAGGTGTGGAGCAGGGTTTTGCGGGCTTAGGCCGGTTTGTAGTGGAGTTTACACGCCACGACAGAAAATGACCCGTGAGTATTTGTCGCAATGGTCCGAACAAGACTGTTCGGTCACGGTGAAGTTACTGCCTCCCGACACGTCTTTAGAGGTGCCCTTGTACCCACGCGCATCGCCGGGCTCAGCCCCAGGCGACTATCTATTCACCGGAGAGTAACGAGGAATCCATGAAGGTTCTTGTAGCTGTCAAACGAGTGGTCGACTACAACGTCAAGGTTCGCGTCAAAGCGGACAACTCCGGCGTCGACCTTGCTAACGTCAAGATGTCCATGAACCCCTTCTGCGAAATCGCCGTGGAAGAAGCCGTGCGCCTGAAGGAAAAAGGCGTTGCGACCGAGATCGTCGTCGTTTCCGTCGGCCCGACCACTGCCCAGGAGCAACTGCGTACCGCCCTGGCACTGGGTGCCGACCGTGCCATCCTGGTCGAGGCCGCTGATGAGCTGAACTCCCTGGCCGTGGCCAAGGCCCTGAAAGCCGTTGTCGACAAAGAGCAGCCGCAGCTGGTGATCCTTGGCAAACAGGCCATCGACAGCGACAACAACCAGACCGGCCAGATGCTGGCCGCGCTGACCGGCTACGCTCAGGGCACCTTCGCCTCCAAGGTCGAACTGGCTGGCGACAAGCTGAACGTCACCCGTGAAATCGATGGCGGCCTGCAGACCGTTGCGCTGAACCTGCCAGCGATCGTCACCACCGACTTGCGCCTGAACGAGCCACGCTACGCGTCGCTGCCGAACATCATGAAGGCCAAGAAGAAGCCGCTGGAAACCGTTACTCCAGACGCGCTGGGCGTATCCCTCGCCTCCACCAACAAAACCGTGAAGGTTGAAGCCCCGGCTGCTCGCAGCGCTGGCATCAAGGTTAAATCGGTGGCCGAACTGGTCGAGAAGCTGAAGAACGAAGCGAAGGTAATCTAAATGACTATCCTGGTTGTCGCTGAATACGAGAACGGTGCCGTAGCCCCGTCCACCCTGAACACTGTTGCCGCAGCCGCCAAGATCGGTGGTGATGTGCACGTGCTGGTCGCTGGCACAAACGTCGGTGGTGTTGCCGAATCCGCTGCCAAGATCGCGGGTGTGGCCAAGGTGCTGGTTGCAGACAATGCCGCCTACGCCCACGTGCTGCCGGAAAACGTCGCGCCGCTGATCGTCGAGCTGGCCAAGGGTTACAGCCACGTGCTGGCTCCGGCCACCACCAATGGCAAGAACATCCTGCCACGCGTTGCCGCGCTGCTGGACGTGGACCAGATCTCCGAGATCATCTCGGTCGAGTCCGCCGACACCTTCAAGCGCCCGATCTATGCCGGTAACGCCATTGCCACCGTGCAGTCGAGCGCGGCCATCAAGGTCATCACCGTACGTACCACCGGCTTCGACCCCGTGGCCGCCGAAGGTGGTTCGGCTGCCGTCGAGGCTGTTGGCGCTGCGCACAACGCTGGCATTTCGGCCTTCGTGGGTGAAGAGCTGGCCAAGTCCGACCGCCCAGAGCTGACCGCTGCTAAAATCGTCGTTTCCGGCGGCCGTGGCATGGGCAACGGTGACAACTTCAAGCACCTGTACAGCCTGGCCGACAAGCTCGGCGCTGCTGTCGGTGCCTCGCGCGCCGCGGTCGACGCAGGCTTCGTACCGAACGACATGCAGGTCGGCCAGACCGGCAAGATCGTTGCGCCTCAGTTGTACATCGCTGTCGGTATCTCGGGTGCGATCCAGCACCTGGCCGGCATGAAGGACTCCAAAGTGATCGTTGCGATCAACAAGGACGAAGAAGCGCCGATCTTCCAGGTGGCTGACTACGGCCTGGTTGCCGACCTGTTCGAAGCGGTTCCAGAGCTGGAAAAGCTGGTCTGATCCGCCTGCTTCACTTATAAAGAACCCGGCCCTCGCTTTGAGGGTCGGGTTTTTTTATGGGTTGAAGGAGTGAGGGATGACGTTGCGCGGAACGGGCAGGGTGCTGGCATGCTTGGCGGTGTTGGTGTCGCCACTGGCCATGGCTGCAGGCAAGTGCGAGCGCCTGGTGGCAACCGGCAGCCCCGATGCGCCACCCTATTCGTGGCAAGACCCGAAAGACCCGAAACACTTGATAGGTGCCAACGTCGACCTGCTACGCCAGGTGGCTGGCGAACTCGGCGTGAAGGTCGAGGTGTTGAATGCCGGTCGCCGTGAGCAGGCGCTGGAAGAGGTGCGCAGCGGGCGCATGGACCTGCTGCTCGACACCCCCATGCAGGTGGAGCAACTGACTGCGCTGGACTACATCCATCCACCATTGCAGCTCAATGAGTACCTGGTGTGGACCCGTCATGACGCGCAGCTGACCTTCGATGGCCCCGCCGACCTGGCCAGGTATCAGGGCAGTTTGTCCGAGCGTGCGCGCTTGACCCCCGCCTTCACGGCATTCGCCAAGGCCCAACTCAAGCTGGTGCCGGCACAGAACCTGACCCAGGCGTTCCAGAAACTGGTACTCGGCCAGGTGGATTATGTGCTGGCTGGCCGTTATTCGGGCATGGCCATGGTCCAGAGCCTGGGTATGAACAATGACCTGATCGCCCGCGGCCTGCCGGTGGATCGGCCCGGGCTTTACCTGGCGATCTCGCACAACTCGGCGTGCAATGACAGCTGGTTGCGTGGGCAATTGGCAAAAAAACTGACAGAATTGCCGATCTCCGGTGCGTCCGAGGCTGTGCTGCAACGTAATGTCGAGCGCTGGAAAGCGCAGTTGCAGGTGCCGGCGGACGCCCCCAAACACTAGGAAGATTGCGTGAGAACCCAACCACTAATCCTTGCCCTGGCCGTGCTCGGCCTGGCTGGCTGCGCCAATGATCCGGCCCCTGACGAGCAGATGCGCATTTCCGAACAGGCACTGGAACAGGCCAAAGCCGTTGGCGCCACCGAGCAGGTCGAAACGCTGAAACTGGCTGAAGACAAGCTGGCCCGTGCCAAGGCCAACATGCTTACAGAAGACTACCGCGATGCGCGCATGCGCGCCGAGCAGGCCGAGCTGGATGCGCGCCTGGCCGAAGCCCAGGTGCTGAACCAGAAGAGCGAAGAGCAACTGCAACTGCTGCAGTCGCGGGTCAAGCGCCTGCGCAAGCAACTGGAGGTGCAGCCATGATGCGTCGTACGCCTTTGGCTGCGCTGGCGATGCTGGTGCTGGCGGCAGGTTTGCAGGGTTGCGCCAGTCAGCGCAGTAGTGCCGCGCTGGATGAGGCCGGCGCTGCCTTCCAGAAGGTCAAGGATGATTCCGATGTGCTGCGCAGTGCGCCGCGCGACGTGATCCGTGCCGGCGAGTCGCTGGCGCGCGCCGAGCGCTTGTCCAGCTACATCGGCACCGGTTCCGATGTGCGCCATTACGCTTATCTCAGCCAGCGCTACAGCGAAATTGCCAGCGAGCACGCCAAGCTGGCGTTGAACCAGGAGCGCCAGGCCAAGCTCGACCTGGAGCGCCAGCGCCTGCAGCTGGCTTTGCGCGAGGCCAAGCTGGCCAGCGTGCAGCAGCAGGGCAAGTGGGTCGAGTCGCAGATTGCCGCGTTGGCGTCGGAGCAGACCGACCGTGGCTTGGTGATGACCCTGGGTGACGTGCTGTTCGATACCGGCAGTGCCGACCTGAAGAACTCAGCCAGCCGAACTGTGCTCAAGCTGGTGCAGTTCCTGCAACTCAACCCGCGCCGCGTGGTGCGTATCGAGGGCTATACCGACAGCACTGGCCTTGCCGAGGACAACCTGAAGCTGTCGCGCGACCGGGCGCAATCGGTGGCCGACATGCTGGTGGACCTGGGCATCGACGAGAAGCGCCTGCAGGTGGAGGGCTATGGCGACCAGTACCCGATCGAGGCCAATGCTTCGGAGCGGGGCAGGGCGCAGAACCGCCGAGTCGAGATCGTGTTTTCTGACGACAAGGGCAAGCTCGCGCCAGCGCGCTGAGTCTTGCCAAAAAGGGGTCGCATTGCGGCCCCGCTTTTTGTCGGCCTGATCGTTTCGCTAGCTATCACGCTGTTGTATTGTCGACTATGTTGCAATCTGTCCCAGTACACTTTGCAACTGTTACGGTATCCTCTACCGTCAGTGCCCTGTACAAGAACAACGAGCCTGTCGCCATGACCAACCTGCTGCTGTACCAGCGTATCGCCCAGCAACTGGCCGATGACATCCGTCGCGGTGTCTACCAGCCAGGCGAGCGGGTGCCCTCCGTGCGCAAGATGAGCGCCCAGCTCAATGTCAGCCATGCCACGGTGCTGCAGGCCTATGCCAACCTCGAGGATCAGGGGCTTATCCGCGCGCGACCGCAGTCTGGCTACTATGTGCATCAGACCCCGGCCTTGACCGCGCAAACCCCGGACATTGCCCGGGTGGAGCGCCCCGGCCTGGTCACGCGCGCCAGCATCATTCAGCAGGTGCTGACCGAGGCGCGCCGCGATGGTGTGTTCCCGTTCGGCGCCGCCGTACCGCATGTCGACTACTTGCCCGTGCGCGCCCTGCATCAGCAAATTGCCAAGGTGACGCGCTTCCATAGCCCTCGCGCCTTCAGCTACATGTTCAGCCCTGGTTTCGAGCCGCTGCGCCGGCAGATCGCCATTCGCATGCGCGATGCCGGCGTGCTGGTCGACCCGCGTGAAGTGATCGTGACCCATGGGTGTGTCGATGCCCTGCAGATGTCGCTGCGGGTGCTGACCCGCCCGGGAGACCTGATCGCCGCCGAATCGCCTACCTATTACGGCTTGCTGCAGTTGGCTGACCTGCTGGGCCTGAAAGTGATCGAAATCCCCAGCGATCCGTCCACTGGCATCAGCCTCGAGGCCTTGCAACTGGCGGCCAATCAGTGGTCGATCAAGGCCCTGGTACTGACGGCGCGCCTGAGTAATCCGCTGGGCGGCACGGTCCCGGAAGAACGGCAAAAGCAATTGCTGCGCCTGGCCTCGGACTTCGATATCCAGATCATCGAAGACGATATCTATGGCGAGCTGATGTTCGAGCAGGGCAAGACCAAGGCGCTGAAGGCGTTCGACCGGCTGGACCGCGTGATCTACTGTTCGAGCTTCTCCAAAACCTTGTCCCCCGGTGTGCGCGTGGGCTGGATGATCGCTGGGCGTTATCAGGACGAGATTCAGCGCCTGCAGACCTTCACCACGCACTCGGCGTGCAGCGTGACGCAGATGGGGGTGGCAGCCTACCTGGAAAATGGCGGCTACGACCGGCACCTGCGCTACATACGCCAGGAGTATCGCAAGAACCTCAGTGCCTATCAGTTGGCGGTGCAACAGCACTTCCCTGAGGGCACCCAGATGACCCGGCCGACGGGTGGCTTCATTCTCTGGGTGAGCCTGCCGGGGCGGGTCAATACCCAGGAGCTGCATGTGCGCGCGCTGGAGCAAGGTATCAGCATTGCGCCGGGGTTAATATTCAGTAACACAGAGCAGTTCAACCACTGTATCCGCCTCAATTGCGGCATTCCGTGGAACAAAGAGGCCGAGCGCGCTGTGATTACGCTTGGTTTGCTGGCACAGCAGTTGTGCAGGGAGCCTGCGCTCACACTTTTGTAAGGCTTGCCAGTCGTCTTTGGAACAGGGAGCATACGCACCTTTCCTGCCAGCCTGTCCATTTGCCATGAATGCTTTACGCCATTTTGCTCTGATCTTGTGCCTTGCACCGCTCTGCTACCTGGGCAGCCCAGCCTTGGCTGCGCAGCCGGCAAGTCAGGCGCAGGCGGCCCAAGGCAAGCAGGTGCCAAAAAAAGCGGCAGCCAAGCCTGCGCAGAAGCAGGCGGCAAAACGCGCCGATACCAAAAAGGCCAAGCCTGCACACAAGCCGGTCAGCAAAGCGGTTGGCAAGCCACTGCCCAAGGCAAAGCTAGACCTCAGCCTGCCGGTCGATATGGTCAACAGCCTTGAGCCGAATGTGGGTACACCTTCGCCCATCCAGCGACGCAAACCTTTGCTGCCGCCCATGTTCACTGAAAAGCCCGAGACCAGCGACAGCCCGTTCCAGCTTAATGGCCGGCTGATCAACAACGAAATGCAACTGCAACTGCGCAATGACAGCCGCCATGATGTAGAAGGTGCGGCCATCGATTTCGAGTATCGCCAATAGGTGGAACTGACTGCTGGGTCACGGCAGATTTCATCGTGCCAGCAATTTCAAACGCCTGTTTGAGCGGTTACTATCCAGGGACGTTCGTCCCGTTTTGTCCCAGGGAGTCCTGATTTTGGTGAATAGCCATGAATTGCCGTGAGGGCTGTGGTGCCTGCTGTATCGCCCCGTCCATCACTTCTGCGATGCCGCGCATGCCCAATGGCAAGCCGGCCGGTGAGCGCTGCCTGCACCTGACTGAGGCTAACCTCTGCGACCTGTTTGGCATGCCTGAGCGGCCGGCGGTGTGTGGTGGTTTCAAGGCGGATGTCGAGGTGTGTGGTAGCGATCGCGACGAGGCAATCAGGATTCTTGGTTGGTGGGAGCAGATGACGGCGGCGTGACAGGCTGGATCTTCGACAACAAGGATAAACATGATGAGATCGTTCAAGCGTATTGCACTGCTGTGTGGTGTGGGTGTTCTGCTGTCACCTGCGGCCTGGGCCGAGAATTGGCAAGTGGCCAAGGACGAGGAGGGGATCAAGGTTTCCCTCAGTGAAGTGGCCGGCTCCAAGTACAAGGCTTATCAGGGGGTTACCCTGATCAAGGCGCCTTTGGCCAAGGTGCAGGCGTTGCAGGAAGACGTGGTCGGTGCCTGCGCGTGGATTCATGAGTGCAAGTCGCAGAAACTGCTCAAGCATGAAGGCGATCAAAGCTGGACCTACACCCAGTTCAATACGCCGTGGCCAGTGACGCCGCGCGATTCCGTGCTGCATGTCACCACGGTCAAGGGCGCTGATGGCAGCCTGACCCGTAACCTGGTCGAAGAGCCGACCTATGTCCCGGAAGAGAAGGGCTTCGTGCGGGTGGCGAAGGTCGAGGGCTTCTGGAAGCTGGTGCCCAAGGGTGACAGTACGGAAGTGACCTACCAGGTGCACACCGAGCCCGGTGGTAGTGTGCCGGCGATGGTGGCCAATAAGTTCGTGGTCGACGCGCCATTCAATACCCTGAAAGGGTTGCGTGAGCGGGCTGAGAAGAACTGAGGCCTAACGCGGCGCTCCCACAATGCAACAAAAAAGGCTGCCCGAGGGCAGCCTTTTTGCGTTCAGCCATTAAGCTTACTTGCGGTCCTTCAGTGCAACGATGTCGCGTTTCTGCTCGCCGGTGTACAGCTGGCGCGGGCGGCCGATCTTGTACGGGCTGGAGAGCATTTCTTTCCAGTGCGAGATCCAGCCCACGGTACGTGCCAGGGCGAAGATCACGGTGAACATGCTGGTCGGAATGCCGATTGCCTTGAGGATGATCCCCGAGTAGAAGTCGACGTTCGGGTACAGCGAGCGCTCGATGAAGTAAGGATCGGTCAGGGCGATCTCTTCCAGGCGCATGGCCAGTTCCAGCTGCGGGTCGTTCTTGATGCCCAGCTCGCGCAGGACTTCGTCGCAGGTCTGCTTCATCACGGTGGCGCGCGGGTCGCGGTTTTTGTACACGCGGTGACCGAAGCCCATCAGCTTGAATGGGTCGTTCTTGTCCTTGGCCTTGGCGATGAACTTGTCGATGTTCGAGACATCGCCGATTTCATCGAGCATGGTCAGTACGGCTTCGTTCGCACCGCCGTGGGCCGGGCCCCACAGTGCGGCAATGCCGGCGGCGATACAGGCGAACGGGTTGGCGCCCGACGAGCCGGCCAGGCGGACGGTGGAGGTAGAGGCGTTCTGCTCGTGGTCGGCGTGGAGGATGAAGATCCGGTCCATTGCCTTGGCCAGCACCGGGCTGATCGGTTTGATCTCGCACGGGGTGTTGAACATCATGTGCAGGAAGTTTTCCGCGTACGACAGGTCGTTGCGCGGGTACATCATCGGCTGGCCCATGGAGTACTTGTAAACCATCGCGGCCAGGGTCGGCATCTTGGCGACCAGGCGCACTGCGGAGATTTCGCGGTGCTGCGGGTTATTGATGTCCAGGGAGTCGTGATAGAACGCCGACAGGGCGCCGACCACGCCGCACATCACCGCCATCGGGTGAGCGTCGCGGCGGAAGCCGTTGAAGAAGGACTTCAGCTGCTCGTGAACCATGGTGTGGTTCTTGACGGTGCTGACGAACTGGGCCTTCTGCTCGGCATTCGGCAGTTCGCCGTTGAGCAGCAGGTAGCAGGTTTCGAGGTAGTCGGACTGTTCGGCGAGTTGCTCGATCGGGTAGCCGCGGTGCAGCAGGATCCCTTTGTCGCCGTCAATGTAGGTGATCTTCGACTCGCACGAGGCGGTCGCCATGAAACCAGGGTCGAAGGTGAAGTGACCAGTGGCCCCTAACCCGCGGACGTCGATTACATCAGGACCAACGGTGCCGGTTAAAATGGGCAGCTCGACGGGGGCAGCGCCCTCGATGACCAACTGCGCTTTTTTGTCAGCCATGTGGCCTCCTATTAATGCTTGAAATCATCAGACAGACCCCCCACGCAGGGCCCGCACCACTATAGAGGGATAAATTCAGATGTCAATTTGCCTAAAGGCTTGTTGAATCAGGCATTCAAGCCTGATTTTTCCCGAAATTCTCGCCCATTTACGCCTTTTGTTGGCTAAAGGCAATGCGCTATTTGGGCTACCCCGTCACGTTGTCATAAGCAGCCTAACTGTCTATACTCGGCACCCGACCGCCAGGGGCTTGCAAGCCCGAACTGCTGGGGGTCGCCGTTCCCTGGGTGGTGGGTACCTGACCAGTACACTTACCAACAACTTTGCCCTGATTCGCTAGGGGCTCTTCAGTGTGAAAAAAGCCGTGAAAAGCCAACGACCTGTAAACCTAGACCTAAGGACCATCAAGCTCCCCGTCACTGCGTACACGTCCATCCTGCACCGTATCTCCGGCGTCATCCTGTTCATCGGCCTTGCCATCATGCTTTATGCACTGGGCAAGTCGCTGGGTTCCGAGGAAGGCTTCGGCGAGGTGAAGGCGTGTCTGACCAGCCCGCTGGCCAAGTTCGTGACCTGGGGCCTGCTGTCCGCCCTGCTTTATCACCTCGTGGCAGGTGTTCGTCACCTGATCATGGACATGGGCATCGGTGAGACGCTGGAAGGCGGCAAGCTGGGCTCGAAAATCGTGATCGTCATCTCCGTGGTGCTGATCGTTCTGGTGGGAGTTTGGGTATGGTAACCAATGTCACGAACCTGTCGCGTTCGGGCCTCTATGACTGGATGGCGCAGCGCGTTTCTGCGGTCGTTCTCGCGGCTTACTTCCTCTTCCTGATCGGCTACGTGGTCGCCCACCCAGGCATCGACTACACCCAGTGGCATGGTCTGTTCTCCAACAACGCGATGCGGATCTTCAGTCTGCTGGCCCTCGTTGCCCTGGGCGCTCACGCCTGGGTCGGCATGTGGACCATTGCAACCGACTACCTGACGCCTATGTCGTTCGGCAAGTCGGCAACTGCGATTCGTTTCCTGTTCCAGGCGGTATGCGGCGTTGCGATGTTCGCTTACTTCGTCTGGGGTGTGCAGATTCTCTGGGGTATCTGATCCATGGCTAGCATTCCAACCATTTCCTTCGACGCCATCATCATCGGTGGCGGCGGCGCCGGCATGCGCGCAGCGCTGCAACTGGCTCAAGGCGGCCACAAGACTGCCGTAGTCACCAAGGTCTTCCCGACCCGTTCGCACACTGTATCCGCCCAGGGCGGCATCACCTGCGCCATCGCTTCGGCCGACCCGAACGACGACTGGCGCTGGCACATGTACGATACCGTCAAGGGTTCCGACTACATCGGTGACCAGGACGCTATCGAATACATGTGTCAAGAAGGCCCGGCCGCGGTCTTCGAGCTGGACCACATGGGCTTGCCGTTCTCGCGTACCGAAACCGGCCGTATCTACCAGCGTCCGTTCGGTGGCCAGTCCAAGGATTACGGTAAGGGTGGCCAGGCTGCTCGTACCTGTGCCGCTTCCGACCGTACCGGTCACGCGCTGCTGCACACCCTGTACCAGGGCAACCTGAAAGCCGGTACCACGTTCCTCAATGAGTACTATGCCGTTGACCTGGTGAAAAACCAGGAAGGCGCCTTCGTCGGTGTGATCGCGATCTGCATCGAAACCGGCGAAACCATGTACATCAAGTCCAAGGCCACCGTTCTGGCCACTGGCGGTGCGGGCCGTATCTACGCCTCCACCACCAACGCCCTGATCAACACCGGTGACGGTATCGGCATGGCCCTGCGTGCAGGCGTACCGGTGCAGGACATCGAAATGTGGCAGTTCCACCCAACCGGCATCGCCGGCGCCGGTGTTCTGGTCACCGAGGGTTGCCGCGGTGAAGGTGGCTACCTGATCAACGCCCACGGCGAGCGCTTCATGGAGCGTTACGCGCCGAACGCGAAAGACCTGGCCGGCCGCGACGTGGTTGCCCGTTCCATGGTCAAGGAAATCATCGCCGGCAACGGCGTGGGCCCGAACAAGGACCACGTACTGCTGAAGCTGGACCACCTGGGCGAGGAAGTGCTGCACAGCCGCCTGCCAGGTATCTGCGAACTGTCCAAAACCTTCGCTCACGTCGACCCTGTCGTCGCGCCGGTTCCGGTCGTTCCAACCTGCCACTACATGATGGGCGGCGTTGCCACCAACATTCATGGCCAGGCCATCACCATGGACGAAGAAGGCAAGGATCACATCATCCCTGGCCTGTTCGCTGTTGGTGAAGTGGCGTGCGTATCGGTTCACGGTGCCAACCGTCTGGGCGGCAACTCGCTGCTCGACCTGGTGGTGTTCGGCCGTGCTGCCGGCCTGCACCTGGAGAAGGCGCTGAGCGACGGCATCGAGCATCTGGACGCCAGCGACACCGACATCGATGTTGCCCTCAACCGCCTGAACAAGCTCAACGAGCGCACCACTGGCGAAGACGTTGCCAGCCTGAAGCGCGAGCTGCAAAGCTGCATGCAGAACTACTTCGGTGTATTCCGTACTGGCGAATACATGCAGAAGGGTATCGAGCAGCTGGCGGGTCTGCGTGACCGTATCGCCAACGTCAAGATCAATGACAAGTCCCAGGCCTTCAACACCGCGCGTATCGAAGCGCTGGAGCTGCAGAACCTGCTGGAAGTTGCCGAAGCTACCGCCATCGCGGCCGAAGCCCGTAAAGAGTCCCGCGGCGCTCACGCCCGTGAAGACTTCGAAGACCGTGACGACGAAAACTGGCTGTGCCACACCCTGTACTACCCGGGTGAGAAGCGCGTTGCCAAGCGCGGCGTCAACTTTGCGCCGAAGACTGTTCCAGCCTTCGAACCAAAAGTCCGGACTTACTAAGGGTGGCTGCTATGTTGAAAGTCGAAGTTTATCGTTACAACCCGGACACCGACTCGGCACCAAAAATGGAGTCGTTCGACGTCGATACCGGCGGCAAGGACCTGATGGTGCTGGACGTATTGGCACTGATCAAGGAAAAGGACGAAGGTTTCTCGTACCGTCGCTCCTGCCGTGAAGGCGTTTGCGGTTCCGATGGCATGAACATGAACGGCAAGAACGGCCTGGCCTGCATCACCCCGCTGTCGGCGGTGGTGAAGGGCGGCAAGCTGGTTCTGCGCCCGCTGCCAGGCCTGCCGGTCATTCGTGACCTGGTGGTCGATATGAGCATCTTCTACAAGCAGTACGAGAAGGTGAAGCCATTCCTGCAGAACGATACCCCGGCACCGGCCATCGAGCGCCTGCAGTCGCCGGAAGATCGTGACAAGCTGGACGGCCTGTACGAGTGCATCCTGTGCGCGTGCTGCTCGACTTCCTGCCCGTCGTTCTGGTGGAACCCGGACAAGTTCCTGGGCCCGGCTGCACTGCTGCAGGCCTACCGTTTCCTGGCCGACAGCCGCGATACCAAGACTCAGGAGCGCCTGGCGTCCCTGGATGACCCGTTCAGCGTATTCCGCTGCCGCGGGATCATGAACTGCGTAAACGTTTGCCCGAAAGGTCTGAACCCGACCAAGGCAATCGGTCACGTACGTAACATGCTGCTGCAAAGCGGCACCTGATACAAAGTGTTGTACCTGCAGTAAGCCGAGGTGCGGGTGGTGAGCCCGCACTGAGGTAAAACCCGAACAAGGGCCCACAAAGCCCGCGTTCATTACCTATGAAGATATGAGACCAGCAGGGGCTTTCCGGGCTGGTACCCGGAAAATCAGCAGGATCCAAGTGGCGTGGTTCAGTCGCTGTTTTCGGACTTTTCCAGGTTTGCTGTGGCTCTCGCCGATCAGTCCCCTAATCGAGGGTGACCAAGCATGCAAGAAAGCGTGATGCAGCGCATGTGGGATAGCGCCCACCTTTCAGGTGGTAACGCTGCATATGTGGAAGAGCTCTACGAACTCTACCTGCACGACCCTAACGCTGTGCCAGAAGAGTGGCGCACTTACTTCCAGAAGTTGCCAGCCGACGGCAGCACCGCTACCGATGTATCGCACTCGACAATCCGCGACCATTTCGTACTGCTGGCAAAGAACCAGCGCCGCGCCCAACCGGTTTCCGCCGGGAGCGTGAGCAGTGAACACGAGAAGAAGCAGGTTGAAGTTCTGCGACTGATCCAGGCCTATCGTATGCGCGGCCATCAGGCTGCCAAGCTCGACCCGTTGGGGTTGTGGCAGCGCCCTGCGCCCGTAGACCTGTCGATCAATCACTACGGCTTGACCAATGCCGATCTTGATACGACCTTCCGTGCCGGCGACCTGTTCATCGGCAAAGAGGAGGCGAGCCTACGCGACATCTTCGATGCACTCCAGAAGACATATTGTCGCACCATTGGCGCCGAATTCACCCACATCGTCGATTCCGAGCAGCGCAGCTGGTTCCAGCAGCGCCTGGAAAGCGTGCGCGGCCGTCCGGAGTTTTCCGCTGACGTGCAGGCCCACCTGCTCGAGCGCGTGACCGCCGGTGAGGGCCTGGAAAAATACCTGGGCACCAAGTACCCGGGCACCAAGCGCTTCGGCCTTGAAGGTGGCGAGAGCCTGATCCCGATGCTGGATGAAATGATCCAGCGTTCCGGCTCCTACGGGACCAAGGAAGTCGTGATCGGCATGGCTCACCGTGGCCGCCTGAACGTCCTGGTGAACACCTTCGGCAAGAACCCGCGCGAGCTGTTCGACGAGTTCGAAGGCAAGAAGATGAACGAGCTGGGCTCCGGTGACGTGAAGTATCACCAGGGCTTCTCCTCGAACGTGATGACCACCGGTGGCGAAGTTCACCTGGCCATGGCGTTCAACCCGTCCCACCTGGAAATCGTTTCGCCTGTGGTCGAAGGTTCGGTGCGCGCCCGTCAGGATCGCCGCAACGACACCGTTGGCGACAAGGTGCTGCCGATCTCGATCCACGGCGACGCAGCATTCGCCGGCCAGGGCGTGGTCATGGAAACCTTCCAGATGTCGCAGACCCGCGGTTTCAAGACCGGCGGTACCGTGCACATCGTGATCAACAACCAGGTTGGCTTCACCATCAGCAACCCGCTGGACGCGCGCTCCACCGAGTACGCCACCGACGTTGCCAAGATGATCCAGGCGCCGATCCTGCACGTGAACGGCGATGACCCGGAAGCGGTGCTGTTCGTCACCCAGCTGGCCATCGACTACCGCATGCAGTTCAAGCGTGACGTGGTCATCGACCTGGTCTGCTACCGTCGTCGCGGCCACAACGAGGCTGACGAGCCGAACGGCACCCAGCCGCTGATGTACCAGCAGATCAGCAAGCAGCGCACCACTCGCGAGCTGTATGCAGAAGCGCTGATCCAGGCCGGTCGCATCGATGCCGAGCGTGCTCAGGCCAAGATCGACGAGTACCGCAACGCCCTGGACAATGGCCTGCATGTAGTGAAGAGCCTGGTCAAGGAACCGAACCGCGAGCTGTTCGTCGACTGGCGTCCTTACCTGGGCCATGCCTGGACCGCGCGTCACGACACCCGCTTCGACCTCAAGACCCTCCAGGACCTGTCGGCCAAGCTGCTCGAGCTGCCAGAAGGTTTCGTGGTCCAGCGTCAGGTATCGAAGATCTACGAAGACCGTCAGAAGATGCAGGCCGGTGGCTTGCCGATCAACTGGGGTTATGCAGAGACCATGGCCTACGCCACCCTGCAGTTCGAAGGTCACCCGATCCGCATGACCGGCCAGGACATCGGCCGTGGCACCTTCTCGCACCGTCACGCGGTGCTGCACAACCAGAAGGACGCCAGCACCTACATTCCGCTGCAGAACCTGTTCCCAGGCCAGCCACGTTTCGACCTGTACGATTCGTTCCTGTCCGAGGAAGCGGTACTGGCGTTCGAATACGGCTATTCCACCACCACGCCGAACGCGTTGGTGATCTGGGAAGCCCAGTTCGGCGACTTCGCCAACGGTGCACAAGTGGTGATCGACCAGTTCATCACCAGCGGTGAGCACAAGTGGGGCCGCCTGTGCGGTCTGACCATGCTGCTGCCACACGGTTATGAAGGGCAGGGCCCGGAGCACTCCTCCGCGCGTCTGGAGCGTTACCTGCAGCTGTGCGCCGAGCACAACATCCAGGTCTGCGTACCGACCACCCCAGCACAGATCTACCACCTGCTGCGTCGCCAGGTCATCCGTCCGCTGCGCAAGCCGCTGGTGGTCCTGACGCCGAAGTCGCTGCTGCGCCACAAACTGGCCATCTCGACGCTGGAAGACCTGGCAGAAGGCTCGTTCCAGACCGTGATCCCGGAAATCGACGCAATCGATCCGGCCAAGGTCGAGCGCCTGGTGCTGTGCAGCGGCAAGGTCTACTACGACCTGCTGGAAAAACGCCGTGCCGAAGGCCGTGAAGACATCGCCATCCTGCGTCTCGAGCAGCTGTACCCGTTCCCGGAGGACGACCTGGTCGAAATCCTGGCGCAATACAGCAACCTCAAGCACGCCGTATGGTGCCAGGAAGAGCCGATGAACCAGGGCGCCTGGTACAGCAGTCAGCATCACATGCGCCGTATCCTGGGCCGCCACAACAAGGCATTGGTCCTGGAGTACGCCGGTCGCGACGCTTCTGCCGCGCCAGCCTGTGGTTACGCTTCGAAGCACGCCGAACAGCAGGAAAAACTGCTGCAAGACGCCTTCACTGTCTAACGCCTTCGCGCACCTGAAACCGAATTTAAGGAAACACTGATAATGGCTATCGAGATCAAAGCCCCAACCTTCCCGGAATCGGTTGCCGATGGCACCGTTGCCACCTGGCACAAGAAGCCGGGCGAAGCCGTCAAGCGTGACGAGCTGATCGTCGACATCGAGACCGACAAGGTTGTCCTGGAAGTTCTGGCTACCGCCGATGGCGTGCTGGGCGACATCGTCAAGGGCGAGGGCGACACCGTCCTGTCCGACGAAGTGCTGGGTTCGATCGTTGAAGGCGGTGCTGCCGCCGCTCCAGCCGCAGCTGCCGCGCCTGCTGCTGCTCCGGCCGCTGCTGCCGCTGATGCTGGCGAAGATGACCCGGTTGCTGCCCCGGCCGCGCGCAAGCTGGCTGAAGAAAACGGCATCGACCTGGCTACCGTTGCCGGTACTGGCAAAGGCGGTCGCGTCACCAAGGAAGACGTGGTGGCTGCTGTTGCCAACAAGAAGTCGGCCCCTGCCGCTGCACCGGCTGCCAAGCCTGCTGCCGCTGCTGCACCGGTTGTCGTCGCCGCTGGCGACCGCACCGAGAAGCGCGTGCCGATGACTCGCCTGCGTGCCAAGATCGCCGAGCGTCTGGTCGAAGCCCAGTCGAACATGGCCATGCTGACCACCTTCAACGAAGTCGACATGACCGAAGTCATGGCCCTGCGTTCGAAGTACAAGGACCTGTTCGAGAAGACCCATAACGGCGTACGCCTGGGCTTCATGTCGTTCTTCGTCAAGGCCGCCACCGAAGCCCTGAAGCGCTTCCCGGCTGTCAACGCCTCGATCGACGGTAACGACATTGTCTACCACGGCTTCGCTGACGTGGGTGTTGCGGTTTCCAGCGACCGTGGCCTGGTGGTCCCGGTACTGCGCAACGCCGAGTCGATGAGCCTGGCTGAAATCGAAAACGGCATTGCCACCTTCGGCAAGAAAGCCCGTGACGGCAAACTGTCGATCGAAGAAATGACCGGCGGTACCTTCACCATCACCAACGGCGGTACCTTCGGTTCGATGATGTCGACCCCGATCGTCAACCCGCCGCAGGCCGCGATCCTCGGCATGCACAACATCATCCAGCGCCCGATGGCCGTCAATGGTCAGGTCGTGATTCGCCCGATGATGTACCTGGCACTGTCCTACGATCACCGCCTGATCGATGGTAAGGAAGCGGTAACCTTCCTGGTCACCATCAAGAACCTGCTGGAAGATCCGTCTCGCCTGCTGCTGGACATCTAACCCTCTGGCTGCGTACCGTGCCGGCCTTGGCTTCGCAAGAAGCCATGCCGCGCGGTTCGCGGCTTGTAGCTTGTAGCTGATAAGGAATCTTTTATGACCCAGAAATTCGACGTAGTGGTGATTGGTGCAGGTCCTGGCGGCTATGTGGCTGCCATCAAGGCTGCCCAACTTGGTCTGAAGACTGCCTGTATCGAGAAGTACACCGACGCCGAGGGCAAGCTGGCCCTGGGCGGCACCTGCCTGAACGTAGGTTGCATTCCTTCCAAGGCGCTGCTGGACAGCTCCTGGAAATACAAGGAAGCCAAAGAGAGCTTCAACGTCCACGGTATCTCCACTGGCGAAGTGAAGATGGACGTCGCCGCGATGGTTGGCCGCAAGGCTGGCATCGTCAAGAACCTGACCGGTGGCGTTGCCACCCTGTTCAAGGCCAACGGCGTTACTTCGATCCAGGGCCACGGCAAGCTGCTGGCTGGCAAAAAAGTCGAAGTCACCAAGGCTGACGGCACCACCGAAGTCATCGAAGCCGAGAACGTGATCCTGGCTTCCGGCTCGCGCCCGATCGACATTCCACCGGCCCCGGTCGACCAGAACGTCATCGTCGACTCCACCGGCGCCCTGGAATTCCAGACCGTACCGAAGCGCCTGGGCGTTATCGGTGCTGGCGTGATCGGCCTGGAGCTGGGTTCGGTATGGGCTCGTCTGGGTGCTGAAGTCACTGTCCTGGAAGCCCTGGACACCTTCCTGATGGCTGCCGACACCGCTGTGTCGAAAGAAGCCCAGAAGACCCTGACCAAGCAAGGCCTGGACATCAAGCTGGGCGCTCGCGTCACCGGCTCGAAAGTCAACGGCAACGAAGTCGAAGTCACCTACACCAACGCCGAAGGCGAGCAGAAGATCACCTTCGACAAGCTGATCGTCGCGGTCGGCCGTCGCCCGGTGACCACCGATCTGCTGGCTGCCGACAGCGGCGTGACCATCGACGAGCGTGGCTACATCTTCGTCGACGATCACTGTGCCACCAGCGTTCCGGGCGTGTTCGCCATCGGTGACGTGGTACGCGGCATGATGCTGGCCCACAAGGCGTCGGAAGAGGGCATCATGGTGGTCGAGCGCATCAAAGGCCACAAGGCCCAGATGAACTACGACCTGATCCCGTCGGTTATCTACACCCACCCGGAAATCGCATGGGTCGGCAAGACCGAACAGGCCTTGAAGGCCGAGGGCGTTGAGGTTAACGTGGGCACCTTCCCGTTCGCGGCCAGCGGCCGTGCGATGGCTGCCAACGACACCGGTGGTTTCGTCAAGGTCATCGCCGATGCCAAGACCGACCGCGTCCTGGGTGTACACGTGATTGGCCCATCGGCTGCCGAACTGGTGCAGCAGGGCGCAATCGCAATGGAATTCGGCACCAGTGCCGAGGATCTGGGCATGATGGTCTTCAGCCATCCGACCCTGTCCGAAGCGTTGCATGAAGCAGCGCTGGCAGTGAATGGCGGCGCCATTCACGTGGCCAACCGTAAGAAGCGTTAATTATAAGAAACCACGGCGGGCAGCCCGTCGTGAGTCTTGCGTGCATGACTCACCGCGGAACGTCCGCCGGACCGGATCACATGGGAAAACCCGGGGTCAACGGTCACAGGTGGTGCGGCGCCAGTGATGGCGCAGCGCCGAAGCGCAGTACCTAACGAAGACGGTAAAAAGCATGAATCTTCACGAGTATCAGGGTAAGCAGCTGTTCGCTGAATACGGCCTGCCAGTTTCCAAGGGTTTCGCAGTCGATACCCCTGAAGCTGCAGCAGAAGCTTGCGACAAGATCGGCGGTTCCGAGTGGGTTGTAAAAGCTCAGGTTCACGCGGGTGGTCGCGGCAAAGCGGGCGGCGTCAAGCTGGTTCGCAGCAAGGAAGACGCCAAGGCGTTCGCTGCGCAATGGTTGGGCAAGCGCCTGGTAACCTACCAGACCGATGCCAACGGTCAGCCAGTGACCAAGATCCTGGTCGAATCCTGCACTGACATCGCCAAAGAGCTGTACCTGGGCGCTGTAGTCGATCGCTCGAGCCGCCGTATCGTGTTCATGGCCTCCACCGAAGGTGGCGTGGACATCGAGAAAGTCGCTCACGAAACTCCTGAGAAGATCATCAAGGCTACTATCGATCCGCTGGTCGGCGCTCAGCCGTTCCAGGGTCGTGAACTGGCATTCCAGCTGGGTCTGGAAGGCAAGCAAGTTGCACAGTTCGCCAAGATTTTCGTAGGCCTGGCCAAGCTGTTCAAAGAACATGACCTGGCCCTGCTGGAAGTCAACCCGCTGGTCATCAAGGCCGACGGCGACCTGCACTGCCTGGATGCGAAGATCAACATCGACGCAAACGCCATGTACCGTCAGCCTAAGCTGAAAACCTTCCACGACCCGTCTCAGGACGACCCTCGTGAAGCCCACGCTGCCAGCTTCGAGCTGAACTACGTGGCCCTGGAAGGCAACATCGGCTGCATGGTCAACGGTGCTGGCCTGGCCATGGGTACCATGGACATCGTCAACCTGCACGGCGGCAAGCCGGCCAACTTCCTCGACGTTGGCGGTGGTGCTACCAAAGAGCGCGTTACCGAAGCGTTCAAGATCATTCTGTCCGACAGCAATGTCGCGGCCGTTCTGGTCAACATCTTCGGCGGCATCGTTCGCTGCGACATGATTGCCGAAGGCATCATCGGTGCAGTGAAAGAAGTCGGCGTTAAAGTTCCGGTTGTGGTTCGCCTCGAAGGCAACAACGCCGAACTGGGCGCTAAAGTACTGGCAGAAAGCGGTTTGAACATCATTGCGGCAACCAGCCTGACCGACGCTGCTCAACAAGTTGTCAAAGCTGCGGAGGGCAAGTAATGAGCGTCCTGATCAATAAAGACACCAAAGTCATCTGCCAGGGCTTCACCGGCTCGCAAGGTACTTTCCACTCCGAACAGGCCATCGCCTACGGCACCAAGATGGTCGGCGGCGTAACCCCAGGCAAGGGTGGCACCACCCACCTGGGCCTGCCGGTGTTCAACACCGTCAAGGAAGCCGTGGAAGCTACCGGCGCTGACGCTTCGGTCATCTACGTACCGGCTCCGTTCTGCAAAGACTCGATCCTGGAAGCTGCCTTCGGCGGCATCAAGCTGATCGTCTGCATCACCGAAGGCATTCCTACCCTGGACATGCTGGATGCCAAGGTCAAGTGCGACGAGCTGGGCGTGACCCTGATCGGCCCTAACTGCCCAGGTGTCATCACCCCGGGCGAGTGCAAGATCGGCATCATGCCAGGCCACATCCACCTGCCAGGCAAGGTCGGTATCGTTTCGCGTTCCGGCACCCTGACCTACGAAGCTGTGAAGCAGACCACCGACGCCGGCTTCGGCCAGTCGACCTGCGTCGGCATCGGCGGTGACCCGATCCCGGGCTCCAACTTCATCGACATCCTGAAGCTGTTCCAGGAAGACCCGAAGACCGAAGCGATCGTCATGATCGGTGAGATCGGCGGTTCGGCTGAAGAAGAAGCTGCGGCCTACATCAAGGCCCACGTGACCAAGCCAGTCGTTTCCTACATCGCTGGTGTTACCGCACCTGCGGGCAAGCGCATGGGCCACGCTGGCGCCATCATCTCCGGCGGCAAGGGCACTGCGGACGAGAAGTTCGCCGCCCTGCAGGACGCTGGTGTGAAGACCGTGCGTTCCCTGGCTGACATCGGCAAGGCCCTGGCCGAGCTGACTGGCTGGGAAGCCAAGAAGTAATACTGCTACACCCCCCACGCGCACAGAGGCCACCTTCGGGTGGCCTTTGTCGTTTCTGGGGGCATCACAGGCGGCGAGGAAACTTGATGAGTTTGATAGGAATTTTCGTACAGACGAAGTTTTCAAGTGGAGGATAATTCTTACTGTCTTCGGTCGCACAGACGACAAACATGTACGCACATCGGACAAGCAGCACTGTGCCAGTGCGTTTAACTGACAAAACAGTTACATTACGCGTTCACTCTGTGCCCGTACCCCAAAAGGGAACGACACGCTAAACGGGTCTGGCCTATCAAGCCGGGCAGCATTTCCCCTCATCCAAAGGGAAATCCCCTCTCGAATCCCGATTTCAGCAGTGTGGTACTACCTTAAATGAAAGTTCTCAAAGGCCAGGATATCCTGGCGCTTGGCTTTATGACGTTTGCGCTTTTCGTTGGCGCAGGCAATATCATCTTCCCGCCTATCGTCGGTCTGCAGTCTGGTCCGCACGTGTGGATGGCAGCCCTGGGCTTCCTGGTCACTGCCGTGGGCCTGCCAGTCATCACCGTGGTCGCGCTGGCCAAGGTCGGTGGCGGCATGGATGCCCTGAGCAGCCCGATCGGCAAGTTCTTCGGCGGCCTGCTGGCAGCCGTGTGCTACCTGTCGGTCGGTCCGCTGTTCGCCACCCCGCGCACCGCGACCGTGTCGTTCGAAGTGGGTGTTGCACCGCTGACCGGTGAAAGCCCGCTGGCGCTGTTCATCTACAGCCTGGTGTACTTCGCCGTGGTACTGGCCGTGTCCATGTACCCTGGCAAGTTGCTCGACACCGTGGGCCGCTTCCTGGCGCCGTTGAAGATCATCGCTCTGGCCGTGCTGGGCATCGCTGCTTTCGCGCTGCCGGCCGGGACCATTGGTGAGGCACAGCCTGCCTATGCTGCGGCTGCGTTCTCCAAGGGCTTCTCCGATGGCTACCTGACCATGGACACCCTGGGTGCCTTGGTGTTCGGTATCGTCATCGTCAACGCCATCCGCTCGCGCGGTGTCGAGTCGCCGAAGTTGATCACCCGCTACGCCATCATCGCCGGCCTGATCGCAGGTGTTGGCCTGGCGCTGGTGTATGTCAGCTTGTTCCGTCTGGGTGCCGGCAGCCATGACATCGCGGCTGATGCCACCAACGGTGCTGCGGTTCTGCATGCTTACGTGCAGCACACCTTCGGCTCGCTGGGCAGCGGCTTCCTGGCCGTGTTGATCGCACTGGCCTGTCTGGTGACCGCGGTCGGCCTGACCTGTGCCTGCGCCGAGTATTTCAGCCAGATCCTGCCGCTGTCGTACCGTGCATTGGTGGTGATCCTGGCCGGCTTCTCGTTGCTGATCTCCAACCTCGGCCTGACCAAGCTGATCATGTTCTCGATCCCGGTGCTTACCGCCATTTACCCGCCTTGCATCGTGGTGGTTGGCCTGAGCTTCGTGAAGGACCTGTGGAACTCGCCGACCCGCATCCTGGCGCCGGTGATGCTGGTGTCGCTGGTGTTCGGCATGGTTGACGCAATCAAGGGCAGCAGCATTGCCCATGTGCTGCCGGACTTCATGGCGCATCTGCCGTTGAGCGACCAGGGCCTGGCCTGGCTTGTGCCTTCCGTGGTGACCCTGGTTGGCGCCGTGGCTTGCGACCGCATGCTCGGCAAGCCGCGCGAGGCGCTGGCCTGACCTGTTAAGTCGAAGCCTGAGGGCGGCACCGGCCACAAGCCGAAAGGTGCTCGCCAAGGGCCTAGGCAGAAAAGCCCCGTATCCGCAAGGATGCGGGGCTTTTTGTTTGCCGGCATGATCAGAGGAAAATTCAGGACGGTGTGTGCCTTTTGCCGCTTGCCAGCGTCGAAACCCGGTCCCTATTCTCTAGGCACCTGGCCCTCTCGGGAACCCTGCATGAACTTCATCCAAAGCAACCTCAACAACCTGCTGGCCGTGGCTTGGTTCGCCCTATGCTGGGGAGGTTATACCCGCTATGCCATCTGGAAGGGCCGTGACACCGCATGCCTGGCCAGCGTGCTGCACCTGTACCGCGAAGACTGGATGCGCCGCATGCTGCTGCGCGACAATCGCATCGCCGATGCCAGCGTAATCGGTAACCTCGAGCGCAACGCGTCGTTCTTTGCGTCCAGTACCCTGATCATTCTCGCCGGTATCCTTACCGTGCTTGGAGCGTCCGACCGGGCGCTGTCGTTGCTGGCCGACTTGCCGCTGGTGCAGCAGACCTCTCAAGGCATGTCGGAGATCAAGTTGCTGTGCCTGGCCACGGTGTTTGTCTACGCCTTCTTCACCTTCAGCTGGTGTATGCGCCAATACAACTTCGCCGCCGTACTGGTGGGTTCGGCACCGATGATCGGCGAGCGGCTGGTCAATGAGCTGGAGCGCAAGGCATTCGCTTCACGGGCGGCTCGGGTATTGTCGTTGGCAGCTAACCAATTCAACCTGGGTTTGCGTTCGTATTACTTCGGCATGGCGATGTTGAGCTGGTTCATCAGCCCATGGCTGTTCATGGCCATGAGTGTCGGGGTAGTGCTTATTCTGTACCGGCGAGAGTTCCATTCGGATGTGCTGGATGTGATGGTGTTCACACCTACCGAAAGTGTCACCAACGAGCCGGTCAAAGAAAGTACTGCTGCCAGCAACTGAAACGATTAATCCAAATGTTGTAGATACAAAAAAACCCGACAAAGTCGGGTTTTTTTGTTTTAGCCAATTACTGCTTGGCAGGTTCGGCTGGAGTAGCTTCTGGTGCCGGGGTGGCTGGCGCGGCTTCTGGAGCCGGAGTAGCCGGAGCGGCTTCTTCGGCAGCCTTCTGCTCGGCTTCGGCCTGATCTTTGGCGGCTTCGGCGTTTTCCTTAGCGGCTTCGTTCATTTTATCCTGAGCTTCGCCCGCTTTTTCCTGGGCTTGCTCGGCGTGTTGCTGTGCGTCCTGGGCTTTGTCTTCGCTCGCTTTATCGCAAGCGGCCAGGCCCATGGCAGCAGCCAGCATCAGAGCAAAAGCAAAAGGTTTACGCATGGGGGTGTTTCTCCTTGGTGGAATAAGTGACTTGTTCCTTCGAGTGCAACTACGCGGAATAAGTTCCGCGAAGGTTACAGATATATAACGCCGTGTTCTATATAGACTTTTTAACGAATTTATGCCGCTGCAGCGCAGCCAGTGGGAAGCGCCAATGAGTGATTCAACCTTGATGGCCATGGCCGAGCGTTTTCTTTCGGCATTGAAACATTGTCAGCTGTTGCAGATGCGCGTGGCGCAAGCCGATGGCGATGGCATGACCCTGATCCTGCCCTGGTCACCGGCCATTGTCGGCAACCCGCAAACCGGCGCCGTGCATGGCGGTGCGCTGACCACACTGATGGACACCACCTGCGGTATGGCCACGCTGTGCGTGCTGCCGCGCTTCGAAGTGTGCCCGACGCTGGACCTGCGCATCGACTACATGCACCCGGCCGAGGCCGGCAAGGACATCTACGGCCACGCACAATGCTATCGGGTTACCCGAGACGTGATCTTCACCCGTGGCACCGCCTATCAGGATGACCCCGCACAGCCAATCTGCCAGGTGGTGGGTACGTTCATGCGCCTGGGCCAGGAGATCAAGGGTGGCATCCGTTTCGGCAACAGCCTGAAGGAGGGCGAGGCATGATTCCGCATGCGGTTCGTCAGCAACTGAACGCTGCCCATGCGGTGGGCGACTACAGGCCATTGCTGGCGCTGATTCCCTATGCCGGGCTGATCGGCATCGAATGTGAACGCCAGGGCGATGACTTGTTGTTCCGCCTGCCCGCCAATGCGGACAACATCGGCAACCCGTTATTGCCGGCCATCCATGGCGGCGTGATCGCCGGCTTCATGGAGTTGTCGGCAGCGCTGTACCTGCTGATCTACAGCGAGAGCGCCAGCATTCCAAAGATCATCGACTTTTCCATCGACTACCTGCGCGCCGGGCATTTTCGTGACACTTACGCCCAGTGCCAACTGTGGCGCCAGGGCCGCCGAGTGACCAACGTGGCCATTACCGCCTGGCAAGGCGACAAGCAGACGCCGATTGCCACAGCCCGTGCGCATTTCAAGATCGAACCGGAAAAGCCCTTGAAATCATCTGGGCAGCCCCCATCTGAATGACATCCGCCGTTAACGCTGGCCGAACTGGCCGCCAGGCGCCAACTGTCATCAGATCGGAGTTTCGAAGACCATGACTGTGGAAACACAAAAGGAAACGTTGGGCTTCCAGACTGAGGTGAAGCAGCTGCTGCACCTCATGATTCACTCGTTGTACTCCAACAAGGAAATCTTCCTGCGGGAGCTGATTTCCAACGCCTCCGACGCCGCTGACAAGCTGCGTTTCGAAGCCCTGGCCAAGCCAGAGCTGCTCGAAGGCGACGCCGACCTGAAAATTCGCCTGAGCTTCGACAAGGACGCCGGTACCGTGACCCTCGAGGACAACGGCATCGGCATGAGCCGCGAAGACGTCATCGCCCACCTGGGTACCATCGCCAAGTCCGGCACCGCCGACTTCATGAAGAACCTCACCGGTGACCAGAAGAAGGACTCGCACCTGATCGGTCAGTTCGGCGTGGGCTTCTACTCCGCGTTCATCGTTGCCGACAAGGTTGACGTGTACAGCCGCCGTGCTGGCCAGCCAGCGGCCGAGGGTGTGCACTGGTCGTCGAAAGGCGAGGGCGAGTTCGAAGTCGCCACCATCGACAAGCCACAGCGCGGCACCCGCATCGTCCTGCACCTGAAGAAGGACGAACTGGAATTCGCTGATGGCTGGCGCCTGCGCAACGTGGTCAAGAAATACTCCGACCACATCGCTCTGCCGATCCAGTTGCCCAAAGAGCAGGCTGGCGCTGAAGGTGAAGAACAGCCGGCCGAAGAGTGGGAAACCGTCAACCGCGCCAGCGCCCTGTGGACCCGTTCGCGCACCGAGGTGAAGGACGAGGAGTACCAGGAGTTCTACAAGCACATCGGCCATGACTTCGAAAACCCGCTGGCCTGGAGCCACAACAAGGTCGAAGGCAAGCTCGAATACAACTCGCTGCTGTACGTGCCGGCCCGTGCGCCGTTCGACCTGTACCAGCGCGAAGCACCGCGCGGCCTGAAGCTGTACGTGCAGCGTGTGTTCATCATGGACCAGGCCGAGTCGTTCCTGCCGCTGTACCTGCGCTTCATCAAGGGTGTGGTCGATTCCAACGACCTGTCGCTGAACGTGTCGCGTGAAATCCTGCAGAAAGACCCGATCATCGATTCGATGAAGACCGCGCTCACCAAGCGCGTGCTGGACATGCTGGAGAAACTGGCGAAGAACGAACCCGAGCAGTACAAGGGCTTCTGGAAGAACTTCGGCCAAGTGTTGAAAGAAGGCCCGGCCGAAGACTTCGCCAACAAGGAGAAAATCGCCGGCCTGCTGCGCTTCGCTTCCACCCAGGACGACAGCGGCGAGCAGAGCGTCGCCCTGGCCGACTACCTGGCCCGTGCGAAGGAAGGCCAGGACAAGATCTACTACCTCACCGGCGAGTCGTACGCTCAGGTCAAGAACAGCCCGCACCTGGAAGTCTTCCGCAAGAAAGGCATCGAAGTGCTGCTGCTGACCGACCGTATCGACGAGTGGCTGATGAGCTACCTCAACGAATTCGACGGCAAGGCCTTCGTTGACATCGCCCGTGGCGATCTGGACCTGGGCAAGCTGGATTCGGAAGAAGACAAGAAAGCCCAGGAAGAAGTCGCCAAGGACAAGGAAGGCCTGGTCGAGCGCCTGAAAGGCGCGCTGGGTGACAGCGTGGCCGAAGTGCGCGTGTCGCACCGCCTGACCGACTCGCCGGCAATCCTGGCCATTGGCGAGCAGGACCTGGGCCTGCAGATGCGTCAGATTCTGGAAGCCAGCGGGCAGAAGGTGCCGGAGTCCAAGCCGATCTTCGAGTTCAACCCGAGCCACCCGCTGATCGAGAAGTTGGACAACGAGCAGAGCGAAGACCGCTTCGCCGAGCTGTCGCACATCCTGTTCGATCAGGCGGCCCTGGCGGCCGGTGACAGCCTGAAGGACCCGGCGGCGTACGTTCGTCGCCTGAACAAGCTGCTGGTCGAGCTGTCTGCTTGAGTTGATGCACAGGAAAGCCCGCTTCGGCGGGCTTTTTTCATGGTGAGCTAAGGAGTGCTTGATGAGCAAGGTAATCGTCGAATCGTTGGTTTATCACCTGTCCGGCAAAACCTATGAAAGCCGCCTGGTCTATGAGCCAGGTGCGCTGCCGAAGCCCGGCCTGGTGATGGCGCCGAACTGGATGGGCATTGGCGAAGGCGCCGAGCGTATCGCCAAGGAAGTGGCCGAGAAGGGCTACGTGGTGTTGATTGCCGACCTGTACGGTCAATCGGTGCGCCCGTCCAACGCCGACGAGGCGGGTGCGGCGATGATGCCGTTGAAGAATGATCGCAGCGAGCTGCGCAAGCGTATGCAGGAAGCCCTGGCGCAGTTGCTGGGGCAGTCGAAGGCGCTACTGGAGCCGGGCAAGGTTGCAACCTTCGGCTTTTGCTTCGGTGGCTGCTGTGCGCTGGAGCTGGCGCGTACCGGCGCCGACCTGCGTGCGGCGGTGTCGTTCCACGGCACCCTGGACACGCCGAACCCGGAGGATGCCAAGCGCATCAAGGGCTCGGTGCTGGTGCTGCATGGCGCTGCCGACCCATTGGTGCCGAAAGAGCAGCTGCCGGCGTTCGAGGACGAGATGAACGCCGCCAAGGTGGACTGGCAGTTGCTGAGCTATGGCGGGGCAGTGCACTCGTTCACCGACCCGAATGCCAATGTGCCGGGTAAGATGCAGTACGACCGCCGTACCTCGGAGCGGGCGTTCCGGTCGATGCATAACCTGCTGACGGAAGTGTTCCAGCGTTGAGATCGCAGGGGGCCGTAACGCGGCCCCCAACATTACCGTGGCAGCTCGATCCTGGAGGTTTCCCCGGGCACCACTGGCCAATCCCTCGCCGCCCAGCGTGCCCTGGCCTGCTCGATCAGCTCCGGGTCACTGGCCACGAAGTTCCAGTTCATCCGCCGTGGACCATCCAGCGGCTCCCCGCCAATCAGCACCAGCTGGCACTCACCCTCCGCGTACAGTGTCACGTCTTCGCCCTCTGGCAGTACCACCAGGCTGCACGGCTCCACGTCCGCGTCGTTCATCTGCAACTCGCCATCCAGCAGGTACAGTGCTCGCTGCGCATGCTCGGTGGGTATCGGCAAGGTGGTTGCCGGCTGCATCCGTACATGGGCATAAAGGGTAGGGGAGAGCACCGGTACCGGTGACTCCAGGCAGAACCCGCTGCCTGCAATCATGCAGATGCGCACCCCCAGGCTGTCACTGACGGGCAGGCTCGCGGCCGGGTGATGGCTGTAGCTTGCCGGGCCTTGCTCATGCTCGCGCGGCGATGCCAGCCATACCTGCAGCCCATGCAGGCGCGAGCCATGGGCCAGGGCATCTTCTGGGGTGCGCTCGACGTGGGCCACGCCGCTGCCTGCGGTCATCCAGCTGACATCACCCGGCAGCACACGCTGTGCCGAGCCGAGGCTGTCCTTGTGCAGGATCGCCCCTTCAAACAGGTAGGTCAGGGTCGACAAGCCGATATGCGGGTGTTGGCGGATGTCCATGCCATGCCCGGCGGCATAGTCGGTTTCGAGCATATGGTCGAAGAACACGAACGGGCCGACGCTGCGGCACTGGGCCGAAGGCAGCGGGCGCAGGATCGGCTGGCCCTCGACCGATTCGGCGCGCGGGCGGATGATCAGGGGGCTGCTCATGGGGTGTGTTCCAGGCGAGGTGGGTGTGCACCCAGCATAGCGGTTTGCCCGCTTCGGCTGAACCGTCTCGTTTGCCGGCCGGTCTACTGTTTTCGTATTTGTAGAAGGAAGCAGCCCATGATTGCCAGAGCGCTGGCCTGCGTAATGTTGTCTGCCTCGCTTTGCCAGGCGGCACACGCGCGCGACTACCGCTACAGCGACGCCCACCTGCACTACGTCGACTTCTTTCAGGAAAGCGAAGGCATGCCGGCGTTGCTCAAGGCCATGGACGCCGCAGGCATCGAGCAGTCGATGATTTCCGGCATTCCAGTGGCCAAGAAATGGCACGAAGACGAACCCAAGCGCCCACGCTATTACGCCGGTGACGACGCCGATGCCTATTGGTACAGCGCCACCGACACCTATGTGGCAGCGGCCCTGGAGCAGTTGCCGATTGAGCAACGAAAACGCTTTCATCCGTTTTTGACCGGCTTCAACCCGGTGGACAAGAACGCTGTCAGCCACATCGAGCGCATGCTCGAAATGAACCCGGGGTTATGGCAGGGCATTGGCGAGGTGTTCACCCGCCACGATGACCTGACCGCGCTGACCAGTGGCGACACACCGCGCGCCAACAACGAGGCCATGACGCGTATCTACCATCTGGCGGCCGAGCGTGACCTGCCGGTGCTCCTGCATTCCAACATCACCTCCAAGCGCGAGCGCAACCCGCTGTACCTGGCGGAGATTGAAGAGCCACTGCGCAATCACCCGCATACACGGTTCATCTGGGCGCATGCGGGCAGCAGCATGGAGATACACCGGCACCAGACGCAGATGGGTTTTCTGTTGCCGGTGCTCACGCGATTGCTGGAGGACTACCCGAACTTGTATGTCGACCTGTCGTGGAGTGTGCTGCAGCCTTATCTGCTGGATGACAAAGGCGTGCCGCGCAAGGAATGGCTGGCGCTGGTCGAGCGCTATCCAGAGCGGTTCATGCTGGGGTCGGATGTGGTGGGGCGGTTTGGCAGCCTGGGTGAGCAGATGCACGGGTTCAAGCCGTTTCTGGATGCCTTGCCGATAGAGGTGGCCAACAAAGTGGCCCGCGATAACTTTCTGGCTGTACTGCCCAGGCAGAAATAAGTGCGACAGGTTAAAAATAAAAACGCCCCGAACCAGTCGGGGCGTTTTCATTTACCGCAGTAGCGTCTTACTTGCCTTCCCAGCGCTTGAGCACCAGGGTGGCGTTTGTGCCGCCGAAGCCGAAGCTGTTGCTCATGACCGTGTCGATCTTGGCGTTTTCTTCGGTGTTACGCAGGATTGGCAGGTCGGCGACCTCTGGGTCCAGCTCATCGATGTTGGCGGAGCCGGCGATGAAGTTGTTTTCCATCATCAGCAGGCAGTAGATCGCCTCGTGCACGCCGGCGGCGCCCAGCGAGTGGCCCGACAGGCTCTTGGTCGAGCTGATCTTCGGTGCCTTCTCGCCGAACACGGCGCGAACACCTTTGATCTCGGCCACGTCACCGACCGGAGTCGAAGTACCGTGGGTGTTCAGGTAGTCGATCGGGGTGTCGACGGTAGCCAGCGCCTGCTGCATGCAGCGGATGGCACCTTCGCCGCTCGGGGCAACCATGTCATAGCCGTCGGAAGTTGCACCGTAGCCAACGATTTCGGCGTAGATCTTGGCGCCACGGGCCAGGGCGTGTTCCAGCTCCTCGACCACCACCATGCCGCCGCCACCTGCGATGACGAAGCCATCACGGTCGGCGTCATAGGCGCGCGAAGCCAGTTCCGGGGTTTCGTTGCGTTTGGTCGACAGGGCGCCCATGGCATCGAACAGGAACGACTGGCTCCAGTGCTCTTCTTCACCACCACCGGCGAAGACGATGTCTTGCTTGCCCCACTGGATCTGCTCCAGGGCGGTGCCGATGCAGTGTGCCGAAGTGGCGCAGGCCGACGAGATCGAGTAGTTCAGGCCCTTGATCTTGAACGGAGTGGCCAGGCACGCCGAAACGGTGCTGCCCATGGTGCGGGTAACGCGGTACGGGCCGACGCGCTTGACGCCTTTCTCGCGCAGGGTGTCCAGCGCTTCCATCTGGTTCAGGGTCGAGGCGCCGCCGGAGCCAGCCACCAGGCCAGTGCGCGGGTTGGAAACCTGCTCTTCGGTCAGGCCAGCGTCCTTGATCGCGTCCTGCATCGCCAGATAGGCGTAGGCCGCGGCGTGGCCGACGAAGCGGTAGACCTTGCGGTCGATCAGTTCTTCGAGGTTGAGGTCGATGGACCCGGAAACCTGGCTGCGCAGCCCCATTTCCTTGTATTCCGGGTTGAAACGGATACCCGGACGGCTGTTACGCAGGTTTTCGGTGACGGTCTCTTTGTCATTGCCCAGGCACGATACGATGCCCAGACCAGTGATAACGACGCGGCGCATGCGAATAACCCTTAGAAATTGTCAGTGGAGGTGAACACGCCGACCCGCAGGCCTTCGGCAGTGTAGATCTCGCGGCCGTCGACGCTGACCGAGCCATCGGCGATGGCCATGTTCAGCTTGCCCTTCAGGACGCGCTTGATGTGAATGTTGTAGGTGACTTTCTTGGCGCTAGGCAATACCTGGCCAAAGAACTTCACTTCGCCCGAACCCAGCGCGCGGCCACGGCCTGGCAGACCCTGCCAGCCCAGGAAGAAGCCGACCAGCTGCCACATGGCGTCAAGGCCCAGGCAGCCCGGCATGACCGGATCGCCTTCGAAATGGCAGGCGAAGAACCACAGGTCCGGGGTGATATCCAGCTCGGCGACCAATTCACCTTTGCCGTACTTGCCGCCTTCTTCGCTGATATGGGTGATGCGATCGACCATCAGCATGTTCGGCGCGGGCAGTTGCGCATTACCTGGGCCGAACAGCTCACCGCGACTGCAGCGCAGCAGGTCTTCCCGAGTAAAGGCGTGTTGTTTGGTCATGCGAGCTCCTCAATAACCCCCTGTGGCAGGGGATGAATCTTCCCGGCCGGCCCGAAAACCAATGGCTTCGAGACGGCAGCCTACAGGTAGACTATTGCGTTGTGGTGAAAGTCACAGCGCACCTGCCGAAAGAAGTACAGGTGTGCACTGAAACGTCTATTTTCAGGTCCGATGAAGGTCCTGTCCAGTGTTTAAGACTGCCGCACTTTAGCATTTATCGCCAGTCGCGGTTGTCCGACCGGGTAACCAGCGCTGCAGCACCCGCTGCAGTTCGGTGCGGCGCAAGGGTTTGCTCAGGTAGTCGTCCATGCCAGCGGCCATGCAACGCTCGCGGTCGCCCTGCAAGGCGTTGGCGGTCAGGGCGATGATCGGTAGCCCGGCGCCGTTGGGCAACTGACGGATGCGCCGGGTGGCTTCATAGCCGTCCAGGTGCGGCAGGCGGCAATCCATCAGCACGGCGGCGAAGCGCTGCTGGCCAACCAGGTCGACCGCCTCAAGGCCATCCTCGGCCGTGCATACCGCAAGCCCCAGGCTGCGCAGCATGGCCTCGATGACGCTTTGGTTGACCGGGTTGTCCTCTACCAGCAGTACCTGATCATTGTCGGGCACTATCGTTGGCGCAGTGGTGAGCGGCTTCAGTGGGGCGGGGGCAGGGGTGGCGAGGGCCAGTGGCATTTCCAGGGTGAAAGTCGACCCCAGGCCCTCACGGCTTTCACCGCGCAGCTTGCCGCCCATGCGCTCGGCCAAGGTGCGGGCGATCGAAAGCCCCAGCCCGGTGCCGCCATAACGGCGGGAAATCGAGCTGTCGGCCTGCTGGAAAGCGATGAACATCATTTCCAGGCGGTCGCTGTCGATGCCGATGCCGGTGTCGCGCACGCTGCAGGTCAGCCAGATCAGTTGCCGATCGAGTACCTGCCAACGTGCTTCGACCTGTACCTGCCCGCGTTCTGTGAATTTCAGGGCGTTGCCTATCAGGTTCAGCAGGATCTGGCGGATGCGCGTGGGGTCGCCGTTCACCTGCAGTTGCTCGAAGCCGGCCGGCAGTTCCAGGTGCAGGCCCAGGCCGCGCTGCTGGGCGCTGTGCTGGAACGACTGGACACTGCTGGTGATCAACTCGCCGAGATTGAAGTCGATGTGCTCCAGTTGCAGCGCGGCGCGCTCGATACGCGAAAAGTCGAGGATGTCGTTGATGACCTTCAGCAAATGCCCGGTGGACTCGCTGGCCACTGCCGTGTAATCGGCCTGCTCGCTGCTCAGCGGTGTGGTTTCCAGCAACTGCAGCATGCCTAGCACGCCATTCATCGGTGTGCGCAGTTCATGGCTCATCATGGCCAGGAAGTCCGATTTCGCGCGGTTGGCCTGTTCAGCCTCCTCGCGAGCCTGGATCAATTCGGCAATGGCCTGCTTCTGTTCATCGCTGGCCTGTTCCAGGGCGCTGGCCAGGTTGTTGATGTGACGCGCCAGGTGGCCCAGTTCGCTGTCGTCCACCACCGGCAAGGGGGTGTTGTACTCGCCCTGCTGAATGGCCTTGACCGCATGCCCCATGTCGCTGATCGGCTTGGCCAGGCTCAGGGCCAGGCGGCGAGCCAGCAAAAAGGTGAACAGCAGGGCGAACAGTGCAAGGATCCCGGCCTTGATCACGATTTCCTGTTGCCGCTGGCTGAAGGCATCATCGGACATGCCGACTATCACCCGGCCCAGGTAGTCGTCACCAATGGCCGGGGTGGTGGCCTTGCCCTGTTGCAGGAAATCGTTGTCCAGGCGGATCTGTTGCAGGCGGATGGGCGCCTGGAACACTTCTACCTGTTGTGCGCGGTTGGCGCTTTCGTCGGACTGCTCCACGTACACGAGGATGTGGTTGCGGCTGTCCTGCACTTCCAGAAAACGCACATGCGGGATGCTGAGGGTGGCGCGCATCAGCCCTTCAAGTACTTCGTTGTTGCCCGAAATCACCCCGTACTCCGACGCCGGTGCCAACTGGTTGGCGATCAGTTGCCCGGTGTGGTTGAGTTCCTGGCGCAGGTCCTGGATACGCACGAAGGTAAAGAAGCTGATCAACAGCAAGGTCAGCAGCAGGGCAGGGCCGAGGCTGATGATCTGGGTGCGGGTATGAATGTCCCAGCTCAAGCGCTTGGTCATGGGGTGGGGTCTCCTGCGGCCAGGGCCTTGGCGGCGGCGTTCGGATCGATCGGTTCAAGGCCCAGGGCGCGGGCCACCTGCTGGTTGCCACTGACGCCATAGCGTGTCGGGTACAGGCTGCGCGGCCAGCGCGCAGGCGGCTGATCGAGCAACTGGTCGAGCTCCGCCAGCCAGTCGTCCTGATCGCTGTAGGTGCTGGCCAGGGCGCCGGCGCGAACAAAACCGGCGTTCGGCCCGATCAGGGCCATCTGTCGACCGTAGCTGCTCAGCAGCAGGTTCTTCGCGGTCTTGGAGTTGTACAGGTTGGGGTCGTCCAGGCCCAGCAGCACATCGCTGCTACCCAGCAGATGCTGCAGCGGCCGGCTGTCACGCGGGTCGGACCAGTCCTGGGCGATGATCTCCAGGCCCAAGGGGCGTGCGGCATGGCGCAATTCGTCGAGCAGGAAACTGCTGTGCTCACCGTACAACACCCCAATGCGCTGGGCCTGCGGCAGCAGGTAGCGCGCCAGGCGCAATTGCCGGCCCAGCGGCGCGTCACTCCACAGCAAGGTGAGAAACGCGGGGCGCGACTTTCCCAGGCGCTGTTCAGCCTGTACCCGGCTGACCCGCATGGCCAGGGCCGGTGGGCCGGCGGTTTCGCCCAGCCGCCACTCCAGTGCGGAGCTGTCGAGCAGGATCAAACGCTGGTCGGCTTTGAGCTTGCTCGGGCGCGGCAGGTCGGCGGTGGTCTGGAAACGAACATGGTCGTGGGGCCGGCGGCTTTCCAGCGCGGCGACGAAACTGCGGATACCGGGCTGGTCCTCAGCCCCCACCAGCAGGATTTCACTGGCCGACAGTGGCCCCAGCGGCCACAGGCACAGCAGCAACAGGCGCAGCAACAGGGCCATCAGAACTCCAGCTCCGCGCTGACGCTCAGGCGGTGGCGGCTGTCGAAGCGGTTCTGGACTGCCGTGGTTGGCTCATCGTCCAGGCGCTGCTGCCACAGCGCTGCCAGCTCCAGGTTGCTGCCATCCACTCGAAAGCGCTTGGCCAGGCGTAGGTCCAGGCGTTCATAGCGGTACTGGTTGAGAGCATCGTCGCCGTAGTAGAACAGTGCACTCGACCAGCCGGCACCCCATTCGCGCATCCACCCGGCCGAGCCGCTGTTGTGGGCGCTGAGGCGGCGGTCGTCGGGGTTGCTGGCCCAGGCATCGACGTAGGCGTAGGTCAGGCGCAGGCGGTCGCGCAGGGTCGGGCGCCAATCCAATTGTGCCTCGCTGCCGCTGAACCGGGCCTTGTTGGCGTTGCTGGCGATGTACTGGTTGTTCTTCAGCGGTTCACTGATCATGCCGGTGATCTCGTCGTAGAACAGCTTCACATCCATGTTCAAGCCAATGTCGCTGAAAAAGCCGTTGTAGCCCAGCTCGCGCGAGCGCATGCGTTCCTGGTCGAGGTCGCCGGGGCCACGGGTCTTGACGAAGTATTCACCGTGCTGCTGGCCGAACGCGTTGGTGCTGAGGTTCTTGACCGTGTAGCTCCAGTTGACGTTGTTCTCGAACATGTCGGGCGAGCGCACTGCCTCGGAATACACCGCACGCAGGCCATGGCGTGGGGTGATCAGGTAGTTGACCGCGACACGTGGCGTCAGCGAGCTGCCAGACAGGCGCGAGTCTTCGAACATGGCCCCGCCCTGAAGGATCCAGTGCTCGTCGGCGCGCCACTCCAGCTGGCCGAACAGGCGCCAGGTCTGGTCGTCGAGGCTGCCGTTGAAGTAGGTCTGCGAGTCGGCACGGTCATAGCGGTAGTTCATGCCACTGAGCAGGCGAAGGCTGTCGGTCAGGCTCAGGGTATCCTGGATCTCCAGGTCGTAGCGGGTTTCGCGGGTGCTCTGGTCGACATCGCCGCAGACCGGCTGGTTGCCGCCGGCCTTCCATTGCTCCTGCACTTTGTTCGAGAGGGCACTCAACACCGGGTCGCTGGTCGTTGGCAGGTCGCCCAGGGCGACACCGCGCGCTACTTTTTCGGCAAAGTCGGGGTTCATTTGCCAGAGCTGGGTCAGTTCGGCGCTGAACGATTCCAAGGCATCACAGGCGCGCCATACCTGCTGGCGATCGAAATGCTGCGCCGAACCCTGAATATAGAGGCTGTGCTCGGAGCTGAAATCCTTGGTCCAGCGCAACGAGCCGGCATAGTCCTTGGCATTGACGTCTGCGTTGTTGCCTGCCTCGTACTTGGCGAACACCGGCTGATAGGTATAAGGCCGCTGGTTGCTACCTTCCTTTGCCGCCAGTTGCCATTCCAGGGTCTGGTCAACCGCCAGGTTGTGGCTGGCACTGAGGTTGAAGCGGGTCAGGCGGCGGCTGTCGCGGTAGTCCTGGCCGAACTGGTTTTCATCGAAGCCGTCGTCTTGCTGGCCCGACACCGACAGGCGCATGTCACCGCCGTCCCAGCCAAAGCCGTGGCTGGCGTAGAAATCGTTGATGCCATCCTGGCCGCGGGTCACCTTCAGCCGCGTGCCATGGCTGTCGGCGGGGTTGCGGGTGAGGATGTTCACCACCGCCATCAGGGCGTTGGCGCCGTAGCTGACGGTGTTTGGGCCGCGGAACACCTCGATGCGCTCGATATCCTCCATGGCCAGGGGAATGTCGCTCCAGTCAACCGTGGCCAGGCCTGCGCGGTACACCGAGCGGCCATCGATCAAAACCTGCATGCGGCGTGCGTCGTTGACGTTGCTGCCGTGGTAGTTGACCGTGGGCTGGTTGCCGGCACCGTAGCCGATCATCATGCCGGGTACCAGGCGCAGCAGCTCAGGGATGTCACGGGCACCGCTGGCGCGGATCAGCTCGCTGTCGAGGACCGTCATGCTGCCCGGGACCGCCGCCGGGGATTGTTTCAGGCGTGTGGCGGTCAGAACCTGTGGCAGGTCGGACGTGTCGATGAACAGGTCGTCGGCCACGGCTGGGCCACCGAGCAGGGCAGTCAGTATGAGCAGGCGCGGGTACGGGGGCGTGCCAGGGAACACGGAGCAGCCTTGTATCAGAGTTGAAACAGGCATGGTAACTGACCTTGGCGTATTTGCCAGTGATCTGGGTTACCTGTACTGGTTCTGTAGCAGGCGAGCCGTATAATGGCGGGGTCGCCACTTAACTTTTGGCTTTAACGGATTGGATATGACTGAACAGCAACCTGTTGCAGTTCTGGGAGGCGGCAGCTTCGGCACCGCCGTGGCGAACCTGCTGGCGGAAAACGGTGTACCAGTGCGCCAATGGATGCGCGACCCGGCGCAGGCCGAGGCCATGCGCGTCAATCGCGAGAATCCGCGCTACCTCAAGGGCATCCGCCTGCACGATGGCGTCGAACCGGTCAACGACCTGCTCGCTACCCTGCAGGCCAGCGAGTTGGTCTTCGTGGCCCTGCCATCGAGCGCGTTGCGCAGCGTGCTGGCACCGCATGCCGAGTTGCTGCGCGGCAAGGGCCTGGTCAGCCTGACCAAAGGCATCGAAGCGCAAAGCTTCAAACTGATGAGCCAGATACTTGAAGAAATCGCCCCCCAGGCGCGTATTGGCGTGTTGTCGGGGCCCAACCTGGCGCGCGAGATCGCCGAACACGCACTGACTGCCACAGTGGTGGCCAGTGAAGACGAAAAGCTGTGCCAGCAGGTGCAGGCCGTGCTGCACGGGCGTACCTTCCGCGTCTACGCCAGTGCCGACCGTTTTGGCGTCGAACTGGGCGGGGCGCTGAAGAACGTCTACGCGATCATTGCCGGCATGGCCGTGGCCTTGGGGATGGGCGAGAACACCAAGAGCATGCTGATTACCCGGGCCTTGGCTGAAATGACGCGCTTTGCTGTCAGCCAAGGTGCCAACCCCATGACCTTCCTCGGCCTGGCCGGTGTCGGTGACCTGATCGTCACCTGCTCCTCGCCCAAGAGCCGCAACTATCAGGTTGGCTACGCGCTGGGCGAGGGGCACAGCCTGGAAGAGGCGGTCAACCGCCTGGGCGAAGTGGCCGAAGGGGTCAACACGCTCAAGGTGCTCAAGGCCAAGGCTCAGGAAGTGCAGGTGTACATGCCGCTGGTGGCTGGCCTGCATGCCATTCTGTTCGAAGGGCGCACCTTGAACCAAGTGATCGAGCACCTGATGCGTGCCGAGCCCAAAACCGATGTCGACTTCATTTCCATCAGCGGTTTCAACTGAGCCCTTGGTGGCTCTGACACAAGCAAGGAGCAACACATGAACGATACGCCCGAACGCGCCCAGCGCGAGTCGATCATCCTGCGGGTCCTGTGGATGCTGGTGTTCCTGGTGGTCTGGCAACTGGCCGAACTGCTGCTGGGTGGCCTGGTGCTGGTCCAGCTGATCTACCGTCTGGTGTACGGCGCGCCCAGTGCCAGCCTGATGAACTTCGGCGATAGCTTGAGCCAGTACCTGGCGCAAATCGGCCGTTTTGGCAGCTTCCACAGCGACCAGAAGCCCTGGCCGTTCGCGGACTGGCCGGCCCCGCGTGCGCCCGAAGGTGAAGCCGCCCATGCCGTGGCCCCGGCCCCACACCCGGTGCGTGACGAGGAACCCAAGCTGTGAAACTGTGGGTGCTGCGCCACGGGGAAGCGGAGCCACGGGCCAATACCGATGCCGAGCGCCGGCTGACCGCCCATGGCCGCGAGCAGGTGCTGCACAGCGCCGCTCGCCTGCTGGGGCAACCGTTGCAGGCCATCATCGCCAGCCCTTACGTGCGCGCACAGCAGACGGCGGTGCTGGTGCATGACACCCTGGGCTTCGCCGAGCCGGTGCGCACCGTGCCTTGGCTGACGCCCGAGAGTGATGTGCAGCAGGTCATCGGCGAGCTCGAACGCCTGGGGCTTGAGCATGTACTGCTGGTCAGCCACCAGCCGTTGGTGGGCACCTTGGTCGGAGTGCTGGAGCATGGTCACAAGCAGCAGCCGGCAGCCATGAGCACTGCCAGCCTGGCGGAGCTGGAAGGGGATTGGCCACTGGCAGGGCTCATGACGCTTCGGGTGATCAGCTCACCGGGTTGAGCTTGGTGTTGCACGGTGGCCCTGGCCATCAAGAAGGCAACTGGTATTTTTGCCAGTTGCCGCGCTTTATGGCCTCTTGCTAGCGTTGCTCAAAGTCAATCAGGCAGGGAGCAGCGAATGAGCGGTGTGATGCGGGAGCTATTGAGCTCCCTGGACCTGCAACCCACCATAGACCAGGTTGATCAGGGTACTTCGCTGGATTTCGCGCAATACAGCCTGCTGCGCGAATCGGCCGACGCCAAGCTTTACCACCTGATGCACACGGTAAACGGCAACCTCGAACTGGAACCTGCTGTCAGGCAGCAAAGCGAGCTGGACCTGCGCGCCCTGCAGGACGCCTGCATACGTGTCTCCCACCTGTTGCAAACCAGTTGCCTGGCCTTGCGCCGGCTGCAACTGGACTATCACGACCAGCGCCTGGCCCGCGAAGCGCTGGAGAGCCAACTGGCCTACATGCAAGCCTGCCTGCGCCGTTCGCTGAGCAGCTTCGACCGCTCGGCATGACCTGATAGCCCTCGCCGATGACCTTTACGGACATTGCCGAACCGCACCGGGATGCCGACAATAGGCCATCACTCCCGTGCGGACCTGGCGCCATGTCGCAGCAGATCTTCTTCGCCCATGCCAATGGTTTCCCCTCGGCCACCTACGGCAAGCTGTTCGCAGCGCTGGCGCCGGACTATCAGGTGCAGCACCTGGCCCAGCACGCGCATGATCCGCGTTTTCCGGTGGACGAAAACTGGCAAAGCCTGGTCGATGAGCTGTTGCATCACCTGGCGCAACAGGATCAGCCCATCTGGGGCGTCGGCCATTCGCTGGGTGGGGTGCTGCACCTGCACGCCGCCTTGCGCTGCCCCGAGTACTACCGTGGGGTGGTGATGCTCGATTCCCCCGTGCTCACCCGTGCCGACCAGTGGCTGCTGCGCACTGCCAAGCGCTTGGGCTTCATCGACCGAATCACCCCCGCCGGGCGCACCTTGGGGCGCCGCGAAACCTTCAAGGACCGTGACAGCGCCCGGGACTATTTCGCCCGCAAGTCACTGTTCCGCCATTTCGATCCCGACTGCCTCGACGCTTATGTAGAGCACGGCCTGCAGGCCGTGGAGCAGGGCCTGCAGTTGCGCTTCGACCCGGCTACGGAAATCAGCATCTACCGCAGCATCCCTCATACCAGCCCGGCCCCCGCACGGCAGTTGCAGGTGCCGCTGGCCATGGTGCGTGGCGACCGTAGCAATGTCATTCGCCGCCACCATACCCTGGCAGTGCGCGGCATGCTCAAAGGTGAATACCACAGCGTACCGGGTGGGCACATGTTCCCGCTGGAGCGCCCGGCCGACACCGCCAGCCTGATCAAGGGGCTGTTTGACCGCTGGAGCCAGGCATGAGCGCACAGGTCGAGGAAATCCGCCTGAGCCTGGGCCATATCGAACTGGCTGCGCACTTGTTCGGCCCTGAAGACGGGCTGCCAGTGATTGCCTTGCATGGCTGGTTGGACAACGCCAATAGCTTCGCCCGCCTGGCGCCGCGACTGAAAGGGCTGCGCATCGTCGCCCTGGACCTGGCCGGGCACGGTTACTCGGAGCACCGCCCGCTTGGCGCCGGTTACGCCCTGGCCGACTATGCCCATGATGTGCTGCGCGTTGCCGAGCAGTTGGGTTGGCAGCGTTTCGCCCTGCTGGGCCATTCGCTTGGCGCAATCATTTCGGTACAACTGGCCGGTGCCTTGCCCGACCGGGTCAGCCACCTGGCGTTGATCGACGGTGTCATCCCCCCGACCGGCGCCGAGCAGGATGCAGGCGAGCGCTTGGGGATGGCACTGCAGGCCCAGTTGCGGCTGGATGGCAAGCGCAAGTCGGTGTACGCGACACTGGAGGATGGTGTGCATGCTCGGATGAAAGGCATGGTCGCGGTCAGCCGTGAGGCGGCCGAGCTGCTGGCCCAGCGTGGCCTTATGCCGGTGCCCGGTGGCTACAGCTGGCGTAGCGACAGCCGCCTAACACTGCCATCACCGGTGCGCCTGAGTGAAGCACAGGCCATGGCCCATGTGCGTCGGGTGAGCTGCCCGGCGCAGTTGCTGGTGGCTGCCGACGGCATGCTGGCGCGCCACACGGCGCTACTGGAGCAGCTACCCTTTGAGCAGGTGACGCTGCCCGGCGGCCATCACCTGCACCTGAACGATGAGCAGGGCGCGGCCCTTGTCGCAGACTGTATCAATCGCTTCTTTGGCTTTGCTTGACTTGCACCGGACAAGTGTCGAGGCTTGGCGGGTTGAACAGGGAGACAACCATGCAACTGCCAGACATCCTGGAGCTTCTTTCCGGCGCTAAGCGCCGCCTGGTTCGCCAATGAGCGCGCCTGTTGCCATCCGTAACGCCATCACCGCCTGCCTGGCGTTCGCCAGCCCCCTATTGTGGGCCGGCGGCTTGCCGGTACCGCAGGACGCCAAGGTTGTCGACCAGCGTCCGGCCGTGGAGCAGGAGCGCGTCTACCCGATGGGCCCGCTACGCAAGATCAGTGGTCGCCTGCGGGTCGACGACAAGGTCGAGAGCCGTGGCCAAGTCAGCTCGGTGACCTACGAGTTGCCCGTCGAGCGTACTGCCCGCGAAGCCTTCACCAGTGCCCGCGAAGAACTGCAGCGCGACGGTGGCTACCCATTGTTCTGGTGCCAGGGGCGCGATTGCGGTGAGGCTAGCCTGTGGGCCAACGACGTGTTCGCCAATGCCCGCCTCAACGGTGGCGACGAGCAGCAGGCGTTCATCCTGCTACGCCGCTCCGCGGACGAGGCCGACACCCTGGTTGCGCTGTACAGCGTTACCCGTGGCAACCGCCGTGCCTACCTGCATGTGGAAGAGTTCGTCGCCGGCAGCCCGCTGGGCGAGCTGCTGCCTACCGCCGCCACGGTGCTGCGCGAAATGCGCGACACCGGCAAGCTCGACTACCCTGACCTTGCTGCGCCGCAAGACACCTGGGTGAACCTGCTGGCCCGCAGCCTGAACCTCGACAGCACCTTGCGCGCCAGCCTCAGCGGCGCCCAGGCCGAAGCCTGGCGCGAGGCGCTGATCAAGGCCGGGGTGCGCAATGGCCGTCTTGAAGTCGGCAGTGCGCCTACAGACGGCCTGCACCTTGAACTGATCCGTTGAACGAGCGCCACCATGGTTAACAATGATCGCCTGCTGGTCCAGATTCTGCTGCTGGCGTTGCTGGGTGCCGGCCTTTGGGTGATGGCGCCCTTCATTTCGGCGTTGCTGTGGGGGGCCATCCTGGCCTTTGCCAGTTGGCCGTTGATGCGCCTGCTGACGCGCTTGCTGGGCGGACGTGAGACGCTGGCGGCCAGCCTGCTGACCACGGCCTGGATCCTGATCGTGGCACTGCCGTTGGTGTGGCTAGGGTTCAACCTGGCCGATCATATTCGCGATGCCACGGCGTTTGTACGTGACGTGCAGGTCGACGGCTTGCCCGAAGCGCCGGCCTGGCTGGGAGGCATTCCGTTCGTCGGTGAGCGCCTGGTCAACTGGTGGCAATCGCTCGACCAACAGGGCGCGGCCTTGCTCGCTTCGGCCAAGCCATACTTCGGGCAGGTGGGCAACTGGTTGCTGGCGCGCAGCGCACAGATCGGCAGCGGTGTGCTGGAACTGACCCTGAGCCTGGTGTTCGTGTTCTTCTTCTACCGCGACGGGCCACGCCTGGCGGCCTTCGTATTGCGCTTGCTGCACCGGCTGATGGGCGAGCGTGCCGAGTATTACCTGCAACTGGTTGCCGGCACCGTGCAGCGGGTGGTCAACGGGGTGATCGGCACGGCGGCCGCACAGGGCCTGCTGGCGCTCATCGGCTTCCTGATCGCCGGGGTGCCCGGGGCGATCGTGCTGGGCCTGGTGACCTTCATGCTCAGCCTGATCCCCATGGGCCCGCCACTGGCCTGGATCCCGGCCACCGGTTGGCTGGTGTGGAAGGGCGAGTACGGCATGGCGGTGTTCCTGGGTATCTGGGGTACCTTCGTCATCAGCGGCGTGGACAACGTGCTCAAGCCCTACCTGATCAGCCGTGGCGGCAACCTGCCGCTGGTGATCGTGTTGCTGGGCGTGTTCGGTGGCTTGCTTGCCTTTGGCTTCATTGGCTTGTTCATCGGGCCGACCTTGCTGGCGGTCGGTTACAGCCTGCTGCTGGACTGGAGCCGTAACGCCGCACAGCAGCCACCCCAGCAGTAAGCTTGTACCGGCCCCTTCGTGGATAACCCCGCGAAGAGGCCGGTACAGGTAGCCCAAAGAAGCTGATCTTTACGCATTCTTTATACCCACCCTTACCCCTCGATCTCGCCCCTTTACACCCCTCCCACGGACAATTTCCCCAAAGCGGCCCAAGCCGCATACGGGGAGAACGACACATGAACATGCTCGACGGGCTGTCACTGCTGCTGGCGGTGGCATTGGCGTTTTACCTGCTGGTGGCGCTGCTGCGCGCCGATCGCAGCTAGGGAGCGGCCATGCACAGTTACGATTTCGCCTTGCTCCTGGCATTCTTCGCCATCGTGCTGCTACCGGCACCTTGGCTCGGGCGGTTCTACTTCAAGGTCATGGAAGGCCAGCGTACCTGGCTTTCGCCGCTGCTGGGCCCGGTCGAACAGGTCTGTTATCGGCTGGCGGGTGTGAACGCCAGCCAGGAGCAGAACTGGCGGCAGTACACCCTGGCCCTGCTGGTGTTCAACCTGGCCGGCTTCCTGCTGTTGTTCGCCGTGCTGCTGTTGCAGGGCTACCTGCCATTGAACCCGCAGCACCTGCCTGGCCAGGAATGGTCGTTGGCGTTCAACACCGCAGTCAGCTTCGTCACCAACACCAACTGGCAAGCCTACAGCGGTGAGGCGTCGGTCAGCTACTTGAGCCAGATGCTTGGCCTGACCGTGCAGAACTTCGTCAGTGCTGCCACCGGCCTGGCCGTGCTGGTTGCCTTGTGCCGTGGTATTGCCCGGCGCAGCGCAACGACGCTGGGCAATTTCTGGGTCGACATGACCCGCGCTACCCTGTACGGCTTGCTGCCGCTGTGCCTGCTGTTGGCGCTGTTGCTGGTATGGCAGGGCGTGCCACAGACCTTTGCCGATTACGCCCACGCGCTGACCTTGCAAGGTGCTGACCAGACCATTCCGTTGGGCCCTGCCGCCAGCCAGATCGCCATCAAGCAACTGGGCACCAATGGTGGCGGCTTCTTCGGTGTCAACTCGGCGCACCCCTTCGAGAACCCCACGGCCTGGAGCAACCTGTTCGAAGTGGCGTCGATCATCCTCATTCCGGTGGCCTTGGTGTTCACCTTCGGCCATTACGTGAAGGACCTGCGCCAAAGCCGTGCCATCCTCGCCTGCATGCTGGCGCTGTTTCTGATCGGCGGCGGCACGGCGCTGTGGTCCGAGCACCAACCCAACCCGGCGCTGGAAAGCGCCCAGGTGCAGCAGGCAGCACCCATGGAGGGTAAGGAAAGCCGCTTCGGCACCACCGGTTCGGTGTTGTGGACGGTAACCACCACCGCTGCCTCCAACGGCTCGGTCAACGCCATGCATGACAGCCTCAACCCGCTGACCGGCATGGTGGCCATGGTCAACATGATGGTTGGCGAGGTGATTTTCGGCGGTGTTGGCGCCGGGTTGTACGGCATGCTGCTGTTTGTGCTGATTGCAGTGTTTCTGGCCGGGCTGATGATTGGCCGTACCCCGGAGTACCTGGGCAAGAAGCTGCAGGCCCGTGAGGTGCAGTTGCTGGTGGCAACCCTGCTGGTGATGCCGGTCGGCGTGCTGGTGCTCGGCGCCATCGCCGCCAGCCTGCCTGGCCCTGCGGGGGCGGTCAGCAACCCAGGCGCGCATGGCTTCAGCCAGCTGCTGTATGCCTACACCTCGGGCACCGCCAACAACGGCTCGGCCTTCGCCGGCTTTGCTGCCAACACGGTGTACCACAACCTGATGATCGGCCTGGCCATGCTCATCGGCCGCTTTGGCTACATCCTGCCAATCCTGGCTTTGGCCGGCAGCCTGGCGGCGAAAAAAAGCGCGCCGCAGGGGCAGAACAGCTTCCCCACCCACGGCCCGCTGTTCACCGGCCTGCTGCTGGTGACCATCCTGCTGGTCGGTGGCCTGACCTTCCTGCCGACCCTGGCCCTTGGGCCAATCGCCGAACACCTGAGCCTGGGTTTTTGAGGACCGATCATGAACATGCCCATTCCTGAAGTGAACACCCGGCACAGTGCCAAGGACCAGACCCGCTTCGCCGCGCTATGGCGCCCGGCGCTGGTGCAGGCATTCGTCAAGCTCGACCCGCGCCAGCTAAAACGTTCGCCGGTGATGCTGGTGGTGGCCCTGACTGCGGTGCTGACCACCGTGCTGTGCTTCGCCCCCGGTGGTGGCGTGAGTACTGGCGTTGCCGTGCAGATCGCCCTGTGGTTGTGGTTTACCGTGCTGTTCGCCAACTTCGCCGAAGCCCTCGCCGAAGGCCGGGGCAAGGCCCGCGCTGACAGCCTCAAGGCTGGCAGCCAAGGCCTGACCGCTCAGCGACGCCAGCGTGATGGCAGCTTTGAGACGGTCGCTGCCAGCGCGCTGCGCAAGGACGACGTGGTACGTGTGGTAGCCGGCGAGATGATCCCCGGTGACGGCGAAGTGTTTGAAGGCATCGCGGCCGTCAACGAGGCCGCCATTACCGGCGAGTCCGCGCCCGTGATCCGCGAATCCGGCGGCGACCGCTCGGCGGTGACCGGCAATACGCGGCTGGTCTCCGACTGGCTGCTGATTCGCATCACCAGCAACCCGGGCGAGTCGACCCTGGACCGCATGATCGCCCTGGTCGAAGGCGCCAAGCGGCAGAAGACCCCGAACGAAATCGCCCTCGACATCCTGCTGATCGGCCTGACCCTGATCTTCCTGATCGTGGTGGTGACCTTGCAGCCGTTCGCTCACTTCGTGGGTGGCAGCCTGCCGCTGATCTTCCTGGCCGCGCTGCTGGTGACGCTGATCCCCACCACCATCGGCGGCCTGCTATCGGCCATCGGCATCGCCGGCATGGACCGGCTGGTGCGGCTGAACGTCATCGCCCGCTCGGGCCGCGCGGTCGAGGCGGCCGGTGACGTGCACACGCTGATGCTCGACAAGACCGGCACCATCACCTTCGGCAACCGCCGCTGCAGCGCATTGCATGCTGCACCGGGCATTACCGCCCGCGAGCTGGGGGAGGGCGCTTTGCTGGCCTCGCTGGCCGACGACACTGCCGAAGGCAAGTCGATTGTCGAATACCTGCGCCAGTTGCATGACTTTGTCGAACCGCCTGCCGGGCAGTTCGAAGCCGTGGCCTTCAGTGCCGAGACCCGCCTGTCGGGCATCGACTTCCAGCAGCATCGCTACCGCAAGGGCGCCGTCGATGCGGTGCTGGCATTCGTTGGCATGCAACGCCTGGAAATGCCCCCGGCGCTGGCCCGCGAAGTGGAGCGCATCGCCCAAAGCGGCGGTACGCCATTGCTGGTGTGCATCGATAAACGCCTGCTGGGTGTCATTCACCTCAAGGACGTGGTCAAGCCTGGTATCCGCGAGCGCTTCGCCGAGCTGCGCAAGCTGGGCATTCGCACGGTGATGGTGACAGGCGACAACCCGCTGACCGCCGCAGCCATCGCCGCCGAAGCGGGGGTGGATGATGTGTTGGCCGAGGCCACGCCCGAGAAGAAGCTGGCGCGCATTCGCCAGGAGCAGAATGACGGCCGCCTGGTGGCCATGTGCGGTGACGGCGCCAACGACGCCCCGGCACTGGCCCAGGCTGATGTCGGCATGGCCATGAACGATGGCACCCAGGCCGCGCGTGAGGCGGCGAACATGGTCGACCTGGACAGCGACCCGACCAAGCTGCTGGACGTGGTGCAGGTTGGCAAGGAGTTGCTGGTCACCCGTGGTGCGTTGACCACGTTCTCCATTGCCAACGACGTGGCCAAGTACTTCGCCATCCTACCGGCGCTGTTCGCTGCCATTTACCCACAGCTGGGCGTGCTCAACCTGATGCACCTGGCCAGCCCGCAGAGCGCGATCCTGTCGGCCATCGTGTTCAACGCACTGATCATCATCGTGCTGATTCCACTGGCGCTGCGAGGTGTGCGGGTGCAGGCCGCCAGTGCGGCGCACCTGCTGCGGCGCAACCTGCTGGTCTACGGGCTGGGCGGCATCGTGGTGCCGTTTGCCGGCATCAAGCTGATCGACCTGCTGCTCAATGCACTGAACCTGGTCTGAGGAGGCCGCCATGAATGCTTATGTTCGCCCGGCGTTGAGCTTGGCTTTGTTGATGACGTTGCTGACTGGCGTGCTGTATCCGCTGGCGGTGACGGGTGTTGCCCAGGTCGCCTTCCCGAACCAGGCCAACGGTAGCCTGGTGCGCGATGAGCATGGCCAGGTGCGGGGGTCGGCACTGATCGCCCAGGATTTCCAGGGCGATGGCTGGTTCCATTCGCGGCCTTCGGCAGGTGCTTACGCTACCGTCGCCAGCAGCGCCAGCAACTTGTCGCCAAGCAACCCGGCGCTGGCTGAGCGGGTGAAGGGCGATGCGGCTACGTTGTTCCAGGCACAGCAGGTGCCCGTGCCGCAGGCGCTGCTCACCACCTCGGGCAGCGGCCTTGATCCACACCTGCCGCCGGAGGCTGTGGCCTACCAGATCCCGCGTGTGGCGGCGGCACGGCAGCTGCCGGTGGAGCGCTTGCAAGCCTTGCAGGAAGAGGCCACCCTCCACCCATTGATCGGCCCGCCGGTGGTCAATGTGCTGGCGTTGAACCAGAAGATCGAGCAACTGAGCCACTGATAATTGGGCCGCTTTGCGGCCCGGTTTTGGTCGACTGTGGCAAATCCTGAAGGATGAAACATGAGTGATTCCGCCCGCGCAGACGCGCTGTTGGCTAACCTTGCGCGAACCGGCCGGGGCCGGCTGAAGGTGTTCCTTGGCGCCGCCCCCGGTGTCGGCAAGACGTTCGCCATGCTCCAGGCCGCACACGCCCAGCAGCGTCAGGGCGTGCAAGTGCTGGCTGGCGTTGTCGAAACCCACGGCCGCGCCGAAACCGAAGCGCTGCTTGCCGGCCTTCAGCAACAGCCCTTGCTGCGCAGCCAGTACCGTGGCGTCACCCTTGAGGAAATGGACCTCGACGGCCTGCTCCAAGCCTCACCGGCCTTGGCCCTGGTCGACGAACTGGCCCACACCAACGCCCCCGGCAGCCGCCACGCCAAGCGCTGGCAGGACGTGCAGGAGTTGCTGGCCGCCGGTATCGACGTGTACACCACGGTCAACGTCCAGCACCTGGAAAGCCTCAACGACAAGGTGCGCGACATTACGGGCGTGCAAGTGCGCGAAACGCTGCCGGACTGGGTGCTGCAGGAAGCCTTCGAGTTGGTGCTGATCGACCTGCCCCCGCGCGAGCTGCTCGAACGCCTGCGCGAAGGCAAGGTGTATGTGCCCGAGCAAGCGCGTGCGGCCATCGACGCGTACTTCTCGCAAACCAACCTTACCGCCCTGCGCGAACTGGCCATGCAGACCGCCGCTGCTCAGGTCGACGCTGACCTGGCCCACGGCTATCGCCAGCGCGGCCAGGAAGCCCCGGCCTTGCGCGGGCGGTTGCTGGTAGGCGTGGACGGCGATGACCAGGCCGAACGCCTGGTGCGTCATGCCAGCCGTGTGGCTCAGCGCCGCCACCTGCCCTGGAGCCTGGTGCATGTGGACAACGGCCGCCTGCGTGACGAAACCGCGCGGCATCGTTTGCAGGCCGCGCAGCAACTGGCCGAACGTCTGGGTGGGGAGGTGGTGCTGCTGCGTGCTGGCGAAGTGGCGCGCACGTTGATCCAGCATGCTGCCGAGCGGCGGGCCAGTCTGGTGCTGGTCGGGCAGTCCCGCGACCGCCTGCGTCGGCGGCTGTTCGGGGCCGGTGTGGCGGCGCGGCTGCTGCGTGAAAGCCATGGCCTGGAAATCAACGTGCTGGACCGCGACGTGCAGCCGCCAGCGCCGCGTTCGGCGGTGCGGCGGGTATGGGTGTGGCGCCATTACCTGCTGGCGCTGCTGGCCACCGTGATGGCGGCGGGCCTGGCCTGGGCAGTGTCGAGTGTGCTGGCGTTGCCCAACATCTCTCTGGTGTTCCTGGCGGCGGTGCTGCTGGTGGCGGTGCGCAGCAGCCTGGGGCCTGCATTGGCCTGCGCCGCGCTGTCGTTCCTGACGTACGATTTTCTGTTCATCCCGCCCAACTTCTCGTTCAGCATCCAGCGCGAAGAAGACGTGCTGACCTTGGTGTTTTTCCTGCTGATGGCCGCGCTCACCGGCAACCTGGCCGCGCGCCAGCGCCGCCAGCTGCAGGCATTGCGCGAGACCCAGGCGCAGACTGGCCAGTTGCTCGACCTGTCGCGTCGGCTGACGGTGGCCACCGATCGCCAAGCCGTGTTCAACGCCGCTGGCCAACATCTGGACGGTTGGCAGGACATGCAGGTGTGCCTGCTGGAGCGCAACGCCGAAGGCCAACTGCAAGTGGCCAGCGGCGAAGCCCACGCCTTCAGTGACACCGAACGGGCCGCCGCCGATTGGGCCTGGCAGCATGGCCAGGCCGCTGGCCACGGCAGCGACACCCTGCCCAATGGCCGCTGGTGGTGGTGGCCGCTGGCGGTGGACGAACAACCTCTGGCGCTGCTGGGCGTGCGCCCGCGCAACGGGCAGCCACCCAGCGACCCACGCCGGCGCCTGCTCACCGCCCTTGGCCAGCCACTGGCCCAGGCCCTGGCCCGCGCTCGCCTGGCCGAACAACTGGAAGCCGCGCGTCTGCACGGCGAAACCGAGCAACTGCGCAGCGCCTTGCTGGCCTCGGTATCCCATGACTTGCGTACACCGTTGACCGCCATGCGTGGCAGCATCGACAGCCTGCTGGCGTTGGGCGAGGCAATCCCGGCTGAAGACCGCCGCGAGCTGTTGGAAGGCACCCGTAACGAGGCCGAACGCCTTGACCGCTACATCCAGAACCTACTGGACATGACCCGCCTGGGCCACGGTGGCCTCAAGCTGGCCCGCGACTGGGTAGCCCCGGCGGACATCGTCGGTAGCGCGCTTAACCGCCTGCGCGTGGTGCTGGCACCGCTGCGGGTGCACACCGACGTACCGGCCGAGCTGCCGTTGCTGTTCGTACATGCGGCGCTGATCGAACAGGCGCTGGTCAACGTGCTGGAAAACGCCGCACGCTTCTCCCCGACCCAGGGTCGCCTAGAGCTGCAGGTGGCCGTGCAGGATGACCAGTTGCGCTTTATCGTCCGCGATCAGGGCCCCGGCATTCCCGTCGCCGACCGCGAGAAGATCTTCGACATGTTCTACACCGCTGCTCGGGGCGACCGGGGCGGGCAGGGCACCGGGCTGGGCCTGGCGATCTGTCAGGGCATGATCGGCGCACATGGCGGGCAGATTCTGGTGGGCGAAGGCATCGATGGCCAGGGCACCGGCATCACTCTATGCTTGCCGCTACCTCCTCAACCTGAAGCCGAAAGCGAAACCCCATGAGCCAGTCCGCCACGCTGTTGGTCATCGACGATGAACCGCAGATCCGCAAGTTCCTGCGCATCAGCCTGGCTTCGCAAGGCTACAAAGTGCTCGAAGCTGCTACCGGCGAGGAAGGGCTGGCCCAGGCAGCTTTGGGCAAGCCGGACCTGGTGGTGCTCGACCTTGGGCTGCCGGACATGGACGGCCAGCAGGTGCTGCGTGAGCTGCGCGAGTGGAGCGCGGTGCCGGTGATGGTGTTGTCGGTGCGTGCCAGTGAAGTGCAAAAGGTGGATGCGCTGGACGGCGGCGCCAATGACTATGTGACCAAGCCGTTCGGCATCCAGGAGTTTCTCGCGCGGGTACGGGCCTTGCTGCGCCAGGTGCCACAGGCCGGCGGCTCGGAGGTGGCGGCGAGCTTTGGGCCGCTGACCGTGGACTTCGCCTTTCGCCGGGTGACTATTGACGGTGTGGAAGTGGCGTTGACGCGCAAGGAGTATGCCTTGCTGGCGCTGTTGGCCGGGCACCCTGGGCGGGTGATCACCCAGCAGCAACTGCTCAAGGATATCTGGGGGCCGACGCATGTGGAGGACACTCATTACTTGCGGATCGTCGTAGGGCATTTACGGCAGAAGCTGGGGGATGACCCCACGGCGCCAAGGTTTATCATCACCGAAGCGGGAGTGGGGTACAGGTTGGTGGCGCCGACCGCATAAACCGAAATTATGCGGACAGTGCCAATTCAGGGCGCTGTTCTCGACTCCAGGGCCAAGGAGCGTCGGCTTCCTAACGAGTTGTAGGATATTTCGCTTTAGCACGAGGCAACCCCTGGCATGCGCTACCCGAACAACTCGTTCACCGCACGTGACGCTTCATCAATAGCCGCATGCGCATAGGCCTCCCAGGCCGCATCAGAGTTGGCTATGGCCACATTGCCGACCTTCTGGCGGGCGAGGTTCATCAGCTTTTCACTCTCTTCTTCGTCATCGAACAGGCTGTTGGCGAAGTACGAGTAACCGTGTGGCCAACGGTTGATGGTAATGGCCTGAACATCCTTGTGATAGTCAAAGCCGGCCGGCCCCAGCATGGCCTGTAGCTGGTCACGCACCATGCCCTCCATCTGCTCGAAGTTCATGGCGTACAGCTTGCTGCGGCCGACGCGGGCCTGGCTACGAGCATCCATGCTTGCGTTGGGCGTGGTCGGTACGTAGACCATGTGCAGGCCTATGGGCTGGTCGGGGTCGCGTGGATGGCTGTAGCCGCCGATGTCCACCGGATAATCCAGCTTGACGCGGCTGTAGGGCTGGTTCGGGGCGTAGATTTCGTGCACGCCCAATTTCATGAAGCTGTGCCAGTTGCGAATCACCACCTTGGTGTACACCAGCGGGAACTTCACGTTCTGCGCCAAGGCGTGGGCCTGCTCGGTGCAGAGGTCGCGCAGCAGGTAGGGGATCATCATGTTGTAGCAGGCCAGTATGCAGTGCTTGCCGTGTACCCGGTGCAGCTGGCCGGCCCGGCTGTAGCCGATGTCGACGCCACCGTTGCGGTTGCCGACGCTGACTGCGGTGCTGTTCAGGCGCAGGCGTACCGGGCTTTGTGCCACGTCCAGCCTGGCGTAATCGAAGGGCGCCAGGACAATGTCGTTCATGTCGTTGCCGGGTGCTACAGCGGGGATCAGGCTACGCACCAGTAGCCGTGCCAGCGAGGCGTTGCCGTCGGGGAAGTGATAGATGTAGGGCTCTTCCATTTCTGCTTTCAGCGCTTCGCTGACCGGCGCAAGGCCCAAGGCGGCAAAGCCGGGGAAGCCCACGCCATAGGCGTCGGCGGCGGCCACGGCATCGATGCTCAGCGCGGAAAAGTCGTTGGTGCGGCTGAGGAAGTAGCGCGCTGCCGCTTCGCTCAGGCCGACGTCTTTGCGCAGGAAGTCCTGATAGCTGGTCTTGGCCAGATAGGCCTCTTTCTGTTCCAGGGTTTTGCCCGCCAGGTAGTCTCTGGGTGCTTCGTGCAGATCGATCAATGCCTGGCGGTCGGCCTCGGGCAGTGGGAAGTCGCCAATGAACGCACGCCAGCTGCGCGCGTTGAGTTTGTCCGGGGCAATGTCGTCGGCGACCATGGGCGTCGGATCGCCACTGACCAGCTTCGCTTCGCCGAAGCCGGCCTTGTCGAAGAATACGCCACGAGACAAGCCGAGGTTGGGGTAAAAGTTGCGGTCGAAGGCGGTCTGGAAGCGGTCCACGTCCACGTTCAGTCGTTTGAGCAGGCCGTTCACCGTAGCGCTGTAAAGGTGCTTGGGCGACTGGAAGGCTTCGCTGCCGCCGTAGCCAAGGATCATCTGGCTTCCCGCCTGGAATTCGTTGCGCTTGGCATGGCCGCCGAAGTCGTCGTGGTTCTCGATGATCAGCACGCGCGCGGTTGGGTGCTGCTGCCGATAGAACCAGGCTGCGGACAAGCCGCTGATGCCCGCGCCGACCACCACCAGATCGTACTGCTCCTCAATCTTCAGGCTGCTGGTGTCGAATACTTTCTTTTCCCAGCCCATCTGGTGCGCAACTTCGAATGCACCGGGGTGGCTGCCGCGCAGCCCGGTGAGGGCGGGCGGGTAGTAGCGGCCGGAAGGCGCGGCCTGGAGTATTTGCAATGGGGTGAGCCCGGCACCGATGGTGAGGGCTACGCCATTGAGGAAGTCGCGTCGAGTGATGGTCATGTCAGTGTCCTTACTGGGTAACCTTTGGTTTGCTCGAAGCGTAGTCGGGTATGGCTCAGGACCTTGGGGATTCTGTTTCAAAGCATTGGCGCATGACGTCCAGGTAACGCCTGGCGCCCAGGCCCAACGGCCGCGACTTTATCCAGATGATGTCCACCCACAAGCGCAGGCGGCTGGCCATGTTGTCAAAGCGTACCTCGGCCAGTGCGCCCGAAGCGATCAGCGGTTCAACCAGTGGCTGCGGCAGGTAGGCCCAGCCCAGCCCTGACTGCACCAGGTCCAGCGTGGCCAGGTAGCTGTCGGTCAGCCAGATGCGCCGCGACAGCACCATGCGCGGGTCTGACCCGGTGGCCTTGCCCGAGGCCACGATGATCTGCCGTTGTTCGGCGAAGGCCTCTTCAGGCAGAGGCGTACCGCTGTTTTGCCCGGCAGGATGGCGCGGTGAGGCGACGGCCACCAGCAATTGGCTGCCGGCTTCGAGGAATGACTCGCGCTCGTCGATGCCGGGCCGTTCGAACACCAGCGCCAACTGCACACTGCCGTCATGCAGCAGGCGAATGGCTTCGGTCTGGGTGGCGGAGCGCACTTCGATTTCCAGGCTGGGGAATTCCTGGGCGAGGACTTCCAGCGGCTGGCTCCAGCGGCCGGTCTGCAACTCGGGCGCCATGGCGATGGTCAGGCGTTTTTCCAGGCCCTTGTGCAATTGCAGGGCTTGGGCGTCGAGCAGGTTGAGTTGGCAGATCACCTGCCTGGCTTGGGGTTCCAGTGCCAGGGCGGCACTGGTGGGTAAGGCTTTGCGTGTGGCGCGGTCGAACAATGGCAGGTCCAGCTCCGCTTCCAGCTGGGCGATCGCCATGCTCACGGCCGAAGGTACACGGCCCAATTTGCGGGCGGCGGCGGAGAACGAGCCGGCATCCAGCACCGCGAGGAATATTGCCAGGGAGTCGCTGCTAAAGGCCATTGTCAGTAAACCTGATGATGATCATCTTTTATTGCTAGAAATTATGAACATTAATGCACATTCAGGACAGTCCCCTCATGGAGAAGCGCGTGCACAGACCAACCGCTTGGCATGTCACTCACTGGAGTACAGACCCGTTCAGCCTCGGTGCCTACAGTGCCCTGTTGCCTGGGGGGACGCCGCAGCATCGGAGTGCCTTGGGCCAAGTGCTGAACGAGCGCTTGGTCATTGCCGGAGAAGCCTGTAACGCCACTGCGCCGGCGATGACACATGGCGCTTGGGATGATGGGCTGCGTGCCGCCGAGGCAGCCTTGAGGGCCGGCGCGCGCAAGGTGATCGTGATTGGTGCGGGCTGTGCAGGCCTGGCCGCCGCGCAACGCTTGCGGGCGTGGGGTATCGATTGCACGGTGCTGGAGGCACGTGGGCGAACAGGTGGGCGCACGCACACGGTCGAGTTGGGCGGCGTGAAAGCGGATGAAGGTGCGGCATGGCTTCAGCATTTCGCCGAGAATCCATTGGCCGCCGTTGCGCAGCAACATGGGTTGGCTTGTGTCGAGACCGACTTCAGTTTCCCGCTTGCAGCAGCAAGCGGTGGAGAGTTGCCGGATGTCGACGCGGCCTGGGACGCCTTGACCCAGCAGCTTGACCGGCGACTGCCTTTGTCTGAGGCGATCAACCGCTACATGGCCACACTCGACCCTGTGCACGCGCGCGCCGCTCAGTTCGCCATCGACGCCAACCTTGTACTGGAAGCATGTTTGCCCGTGGAGCAACTGTCGGTCAGTGCCCTGGACGAGGAGGGTGTCGGGCATGGCGATTGGATGCTGCCAGGTGGTTACAGCGAGCTTGTCGACTTGCTGGCGAAGGATCTGGATATCCGTCTGAACACGCCGGTCACGCAGATAGACTGGTCGAGCGCGCGCGTCAAGGTGAACGATGAGGTATGCGATTTCTGCATTTGCACAGTCCCTGTAGGGGTATTGAAAGCGTTGCATTTCATTCCCGCGCTACCTGTAACTCAGCGACAAGCGCTGGCTCATCTGGGGATGGGCATGCTGGAAAAGGTGATTTTGCAGTTCGAAGAGCGCTGGTGGCCATGCTCACCCTCCGGCTACCTGCGCTGGTACGACGTACCTGCCAGCTGGGGCGAATGGCTTGACCTGACCGATGCCGTGGGCAAGCCTGCCATTGCCGGGCTGATTGCCGCCGATGCGATCGAGCGGCAGTTCAGTGGGCGTACTGATGAGCAGATTGCCATTGCAGCAACTGAGGCGTTGCAGGCGTGGGCCGCGGCGATTCGGTCCACGCCTTGATACTTACAGCCCTTCGCCCAGCACCCTGTCGATGCAGTCGACAAAGTAGTCCACACTCGCTCGGCTGGTGCACATCGGTGGCTTGATCTTGAGAATGTTCAGGTAGTCGCCGGTCGGTTGCATGAAGATGCCAAGGTCACGCAGCCGATTGCACAGCGTCATGGTTTCTTCGGTGGCCGGTTCCAGGGTTGCGCGGTCGCGCACCAGCTCCAGTCCCAGGTAGAAACCCGAGCCATGTGCCGCGCCGGCCAGCGGGTACTTGTCGACCAGGGCCTGCAGACGGGCCTTGAAGTAGCTCCCGGTGTCGCGGGCGTTGTCCCACAGGCCTTCCTCCTGCATCACGTCCAGTACCGCCATGCCGATGCGGCAGCTGACCGGGCTGCCACCGGCCGAGGAGAAGAAGTAACCCTCGGCCTCCAGCGCCTCGGCGATTTCACGGCGGGTGATGACCACGCCCAGCGGCTGGCCGTTGCCCATGCCCTTGGCCATGGTAATGATGTCGGGCACCACGCCTTGTTCTTCGAACCCCCAGAAGTACTCGCCCAGGCGGCCATAGCCCACCTGCACTTCGTCGGCGATGCACACGCCACCTCGGGCGCGGACCTTGGCATAGGCGTCGCGCAGGTAGCCTGCGGGCAACGAGATGCCGCCGGCATTGCCGTACACCGGTTCGCAGATGATACCCGCCAACTGGCGGCCTCGGGCGTCCAGGGCAGCCAGCTTGGCGTCGACGTCCTGCAGGTAGTCGGCGGCGCTGTCGGCACCGCGGAAACGCCCCCGGAACGTGTTCGGCGCCTCGACCGGGTGTACCCAGTCCGGGCGGGTTTCCAGGGCTTGCGGGTTGTCGGCGATGGAGGTGGAAATGGCATCGGTGGCCACCGACCAGCCGTGGTAGGCCTCCAGTACGCTGAGCAGGTCACGCCCGCCGCTGTAGGCCCAGGCCAGGCGAATCGCCAGGTCGTTGGCTTCGGTGCCGCTGTTGACCATGAAGACCCTGTCGAAACCGTCGGGGGCCAGGTCCAGCAGGCGTTCGGAGAATTCGGTGATCGCCGCGTAGTGGAAGCGTGAGTTGGTGTTCAGCAGCGACCACTGCCGCGCCGACTCGGCGGCCATGCGCGGGTGGCCGTGGCCCAGTACCGCGACATTGTTGAGCATGTCCAGGTACGAGCGGCCCTGCATGTCGATCAAGTAGTTGCGCCAGCCGCGCTCGATGTGTGGAGGTTGCGCGTAGTAGTGCTTCTGCGAGCGGGCGAAGCTGGCATCGCGGCGGGCCAATAGTGCTTGTGGGTCGGGCAGCGGATCGGCATCGCAATCGAAGCCTAGCAGCGCGGCTGGCGACGGGCACAGGGCCAGCCAGGCAGCAGCTTGGGACGGCGTGGCGAAGAACGACGGCTGGACGCCGTTGTCCAGGCACAACTGCACGCTGAGGAAGCCACAACTGCGGCCCAGGGACTGGCCTTTTTCTACGGCCTGGCCGTCTGCCGGAGCGTCCTCCAGGCCCTGCAGCCACAAAGCCCAGTGCGTGGTGCGCAGGCAGCCACGGCCGTCGCCATGGCGCTGCCAGATGCCGGTTTCCGGCGCCTGCACCTGGGAGCCGTTGGCCACGTGCAGCTCAACGCCGAGGGCGCAGGTGGCGGGCTCTTCAGGGCGATCAATATGGGTTTGCGAAAGGCGATATTGCCCGTGCAGGCTGCAGGCCGGAGCGGCCTGCAACGTCAGCAGGTGCTGGTCGAAACCGGGTTGCTCCCAGTTTCCGGCCTCGCAATATGTGCTGAGCACCCCCAGGTCTACCCGTGTTACAGCCTGCCCGGCCAGTTCGGGGAGCAAGGGGGCGCAACCGCTCAAGTCCGGCGCCTTGGGTTGCAGGCCCGCAGCCTGCAGGATAGCGGCTTCCATCAGCGCGAAAGGCACAGCGGTGGCGGTGTCGAAGATTTCCCATTCATGGGCGACGTTGTCGCGGGTGTATTGGTTGCCCGGGTCCACGGCAAGTTGTTGCGCGCTGCTCAGCACCAGCACTGCGGCGCGATTGAGCACCAGTGGCCAGAGGGCACGTACTTCGGCTTCGGTCAGTGGGTTGAGCGCCTGGTAGGCACTGATTGCCGGCAGGATCCGCAGCGGGTCGCCTTCGGCGTGGTGCAGCAGCGCCGCGCAAGTCACCGACAGGTCGGCGATGCGCCAGGTACGCAGCAGGTCGCCGAAGTCGATCACCCCTTGCAACTGCCACTGGCGTTCGCCATCGCGGGCCCACACGGTGTTGTCGTCGGTGATGTCCAGGTGCACCGCCTGGCTTGGCAGTTGATTGACCAGGGGCGCCAGATGCTCGGCTGCCAGCTGGGTAGCCTGTTCGATGCGGGCGCGTTGCTCGGTATTCTGCAGCACGGGCAACAGGTGCTGGATCAGCGCCTGGGCATGTTGCGGGTCCCATTGCAGTGTGCGTGCAAGGCCGGGGTGGTCGAAGTCGACCAAGGCCTTGTCCAGCTTCGCGCAAAGCCCGCCCAGTTCAGCCATCAGACGTGGCGCCATGTGCTTGAGGCGGGTCAGCGGCTGACCTTCGATGTACTCGAGCAGGCGTATGCGCAGTGGTTGCCCGTCCAAGTCCAGTGTCAGCAACCCCTGGTCATCGAGGGCTGGGCGTACGGCCGGCACCGGCAAGCCCTGATTGCGCAGGAAGGCCAGGGCGGCGTGCTGCGCCTCCAGTTCCAGTTGCGCGTAGCTGCCATGGCAAGCCTTGAGTACAAAGCCGCCTTGTGGCGTGGTCACGCGGAAATTCAGGTCTTGCTGGCTGCCTAGCGCGGTCAGGTTGCCGGCAATGCCATAGTGCTTCTGTAGCACGGCGTGTGCCTGGGTTTCGCTGAGCGAAGGGCTGGGCAGGCCAGAACGCTGGATCAGCGTGGCCAGGGCAGGGGAGGCGGGCGGGTGCTGTGGGCTGGACATTAGGCTCTACCGTTGCTGCTGGGGGTTGACGGTGGAGAATTTATGCCCGATTCGGCTGACGATGGAAGACGATTGTTTTCAGAATTTCTGACAATTGGGGCTCAGCCAGTGACGCGCCTTAAGTCCGGCCCCGCCAACACGTCAGCTATTCAGGCGTTTGCGTGTTTCCTCATCGATTACTCGCCTCAACGAGGCCAGGAACGGTATGGCATCGGTATAGCGTCGGCCATACTCAAGATTGAACGCATAGTCGAAACCGGGCGGGTTATCGCCTTGGGTGTGTTGCAGCAGAGTCTCGATTTTGTCCAAGGCCTTGACCACTTTGGCCTCTGGCGTACTGGCCGCTTCGTACTCATCGAACAAGCCAACGATGCTGTCCTGCATCGAGGGTTCCAGCATAGAGGTCATGGCAACCAGGTCCTGCCGCTCATTCGTCCCTTTGTCTGGAACCGCATGCGCTTGCGGCGCAGGTACATCACCACTCAGCGCTTCCCCAAGGTCATGGACCAGGCATAGCTTGAGCACCTTGCAGATATCGACATCACCCAGTTCTTGTTCGAACACCAGCGCCAGCAACGCCAGCCGCCAACTGTGCTCGGCGGTGCTTTCACGCCGGCCTGTCGAGGTGTGGGCGCTGCGTGTCACGCTCTTGAGCTTTTCGGCTTGGCGCAGGAAGTCGAGTTTTCCATCAAGATTGTGGTTTGGCACGGCGGGTGACCTCTTGCTGATACAGAGGTGAATCTTCGGCTCACCGCAGGCCTGCGTCCACGCATTAAATATGCGCGAGGGTTTCGACCAGCCTGGCAGTTGAGCCATCCGACAGGGTGAACCGGGTCCAACGGCACAGGCTGTGCTGGATGGGCACCAGCGAAGAACCGTTCGTGCCGGTGGTGAACTCCAGCGCCGGCGAGGCCTGGTTGTCGTGCCAGCCGATGCCTGCCAAGCGCTGTTCCTGGCTGGCGATTTCCTCTGTCGCGAATGGCCACAGCGAGACACCCAGCAAATCACTGATGGGCACACTGAACTCAGCTTCGCGGGAAGGCGAGCAGGCCAGCAGGCGGTGGGTAAGGTCGCACACCAAGTGCACCGGTTGCGAGCTGCCCGACACAAGGCGCGCCAACGCGTGATCCGCGGCGCTGCTGAGCTTGGCTTTGAGCAAGGCTTCGATACGCGCCCGTTGCTCGGGCTCGGCGTCCTGCGCGCCTGACTCCCAGCGAGAAATGGTCGACTGGCACACCCCGAACATCTGCGCGGCGTGCAGCTGTTTGACCCGGTTCAACAGGCGCCAGTGCTTTAGCAGGGGGCCGATGGGGGTGCTGCGAAGTGAAGGTGAGGTATTCATTGCTACGAAGCCTCAACCTCCAGGAACGCCGCTTCCAGCAGCTGCCGCGTATACGGATGTTGCGGCGCATGGAATATCGCCTGCGCATCACCTTGTTCAACAACATGCCCATGTTTGATCACCATCAACTGGTGGCTCAGCGCCTTCACCACCGCCAGGTCATGGCTGATGAACAGGTACGTCAGGTTGTACTTCTGCTGCAGATTGCGTAGTAGCTCCACCACCTGCCGCTGCACCGTGCGGTCCAGCGCGGAGGTAGGCTCATCCAGCAGAATCAGCGCCGGCTTCAACACCAGCGCCCGGGCAATGGCAATACGCTGGCGCTGCCCACCGGAAAACTCATGCGGGTAGCGATGCCGAGTCCTTGGGTCTAGCCCCACTTCCTCCAGCGCCGCAATAATCGCCGTTTCCTGTTCCTGCGCGTTGCCAATACCGTGAATGCGCAGCCCTTCACCGACAATGTCCGCCACGCACATGCGCGGGCTAAGGCTGCCGAATGGGTCCTGGAACACCACCTGCATCTCACGCCGCAGCGGGCGCACGGCTTTCTGGTTCAGCCCTTCGAGGTTCTGCCCATGGAAGCGAATGCCGCCCTGGCTGGAAATCAGCCGCAAGATCGCCAGGCCCAACGTGGACTTGCCCGACCCGGACTCGCCGACAATGCCCAGTGTCTGCCCCTGCGGCAAGCTGAAGTTGACCCCGTCCACCGCCTTCACATGGTCGACCGTACGCCGCAAAAAGCCCTTTTTGATCGGGAACCATACCTTGAGGTCATCCACCTCCAGCAGCGGCGCCCCGACCGGGTTGTGCGCTGGCAGCCCGCTGGGCTCGGCATTGATCAGCATCTGCGTGTAGTGGTGCTGCGGGGCGCTGAACAGTGTGGCGCATTCAGCCTGTTCCACGATCTGCCCGCGCTGCATCACGCACACGCGGTGGGCGATGCGGCGTACCAGGTTCAGGTCATGGCTGATCAGTAGCAGAGCCATGCCCAGGCGTGCCTGCAGTTCCTTGAGCAGGTCGAGAATCTTCAACTGCACGGTCACATCCAGCGCCGTGGTCGGTTCGTCGGCAATCAGCAGCTCCGGCTCGTTGGCCAACGCCATGGCAATCATCACCCGCTGGCGCTGCCCGCCAGACAGTTCGTGGGGCAGGGCCTTGAGGCGCTTGCGCGGCTCGGGGATGCCGACCAGCTCCAGCAGCTCCAGGGTGCGGGCAGTCGCTTCCTTGCCGGTCAGGCCCTTGTGCAGCAGGAGGATTTCGTTGATCTGCTTCTCGATGCAATGCAGCGGGTTCAGCGAGGTCATCGGCTCTTGGAAGATCATCGCAATGCGGTTGCCGCGAATGCGCTGCAGGGTCTTCTCGTTTTGCTGCAGCAGGTCCTTGCCCTCGTAGCGGATGCTGCCGCTGGGGTGACGGGCCAGCGGGTAGGGCAGCAGGCGCAGGATCGAGTGCGCGGTGACCGATTTGCCCGAGCCACTCTCGCCCACCAGGGCCAGTGTCTCGCCCTTGCGGATGTCGAAGCTGATGCCGTCCACCACCCGGTTGACCTGGTCGCCGGTGACAAACTCCACCGCCAGATCGCGCACTTCGATCAGGTTCTGTTCACTCATGTCACTTCCTCGGGTCGAAGGCATCGCGGGCGGATTCACCAATGAACACCAGTAGGCTCAGCATCAACGCCAGCACGGCAAAGGCGCTGATGCCCAACCATGGGGCCTGCAGGTTGGATTTGCCCTGGGCCACCAGCTCGCCCAGCGAGGGCGAGCCCGCGGGCAGGCCGAAGCCGAGGAAATCCAGGGCGGTGAGGGTGCCGATGGCGCCGGTGAGAATGAACGGCATGAAGGTCATGGTCGAGATCATGGCATTGGGCAGGATGTGCCGGTACATGATCGCGCCGTTGCGCATGCCTAGCGCGCGGGCGGCGCGTACGTATTCCAGGTTGCGCCCGCGCAGGAACTCGGCGCGTACCACGTCCACCAGGCTCATCCACGAAAACAGCAGCATGATGCCCAGCAGCCACCAGAAGTTTGGTTGCACGAAGCTGGCCAGGATGATCAGCAGGTACAGCACCGGCAGGCCCGACCAGACTTCCAGGAAGCGCTGCCCGGCCAGGTCGACCCAGCCGCCATAGAAGCCTTGCAAGGCGCCGGCGATGACGCCGACGATGGAGCTGGCCACGGTCAGGGTGAGGGCGAACAGTACCGAAATGCGGAAGCCGTAGATCACTCGTGCCAGCACGTCGCGGCCCTGGTCGTCGGTGCCCAGCCAGTTGTCCGCCGAGGGCGGCGCCGGGGCAGGTACGCGCAGGTCGTAGTTGATGCTTTGGTAGCTGAACGGGATGGGCGCCCACAGCACGAAGCTGTCTTTCTTGGCCAACAGCTCGCGGATGTAGGGGCTCTTGTAGTTGGCTTCCAGCGGGAATTCGCCGCCGAAGGTGGTTTCCGGGTAGCGCTTGAATGCCGGGAAATACCATTCGCCGTCGTAGCGCACAGCAACCGGTTTGTCGTTGGCGATCAGCTCGGCGCCCAGGCTCAAGCCGAACAGGACCAGGAACAGCCACAGCGACCACCAGCCACGGCGGTTGGCCTTGAAGCGCTCGAAGCGCCGGCGGTTGAGGGGGGACAAGGCCATGTCAGTGCTCCCGGCTGGCGAAGTCGATGCGTGGATCGACCAGGGTGTAGGTCAGGTCGCCGATCAGTTTCACCACCAGCCCCAGCAGGGTGAAGATGAACAGGGTGCCGAAGACCACCGGGTAGTCGCGGTTGATGGCCGCCTCGAAACTCATCAGGCCCAGGCCGTCAAGGCTGAAGATCACCTCGATCAGCAAGGAGCCGGTGAAGAAGATGCCGATGAACGCCGAGGGGAAACCGGCGATCACCAACAGCATGGCGTTGCGGAACACGTGGCCGTACAGCACCCGTGACCGGCTTAGGCCCTTGGCCTTGGCGGTGACCACGTATTGTTTGTTGATTTCGTCGAGGAAGCTGTTCTTGGTCAGCAGGGTCATGGTGGCGAAGTTGCCAATGACTAGCGCGGTGATCGGCAACACCAGGTGCCAGAAGTAATCCAGTACTTTACCGGTGGTACTCAGCTCATCGAAATTGTTGGAGGTGAGGCCACGCAGCGGGAACCAGTCGAAGTAGCTGCCGCCGGCGAACAGCACGATCAGCAGGATGGCGAACAGGAACGCCGGGATGGCGTAGCCGACGATGATCGCCGAACTGGTCCACACGTCGAAGTGGCTGCCATGGCGCACCGCCTTGGCGATGCCCAGCGGGATCGACACCAGGTACATGATCAGCGTGCTCCACAGCCCTAGCGAGATCGACACTGGCATCTTCTCGATGATCAGGTCGATGACCTTGGCATCGCGGAAGAAGCTGTCGCCAAAGTCGAGCTGGGCGTAGTTCTTGATCATGATCCACAGGCGCTCGGGCGGCGACTTGTCGAAGCCGTACATGCGCTCGATTTCAGCGATCAGCGCCGGGTCCAGGCCCTGTGCACCGCGGTAGTTGGAACCGGCAACGGAAACCTCGGCGCCGCCACCGGCGATGCGGCTGGTCGCGCCTTCGAAGCCTTCGAGCTTGGCGATCATCTGCTCGACCGGGCCGCCGGGGGCGGCCTGAACGATGATGAAGTTGATGATGAGGATGCCGAATAGGGTCGGGATGATCAGCAGCAGGCGGCGCAGGATGTAGGCCAGCATCTTAGTTGGCCTCGTCCGCAGGGGCTTCGCTGACCGCCGGGGTTACCCCGGGCTTGATCCACCAGGTATCGATGCCGATGTCGTACTTGGGCGACACTTTCGGATGGCCGATGTGGTTCCAGTAGGCCACGCGCCAGGTTTTGATATGCCAGTTGGGTATCACGTAGTAGCCCCACAGCAACACACGGTCGAGGGCGCGGCAGTGGTCGACCAGGCTCTGGCGCGAGTCGGCGTTGATCAGCTCTTCCACCAACTGGTCGATGGCCGGGTCGCGCAGGCCGATGAAGTTGCGGCTTCCGGGGTTGTCGGCGGCGGCACTTGACCAGAACTCGCGTTGTTCATTGCCCGGCGAGTTGGACTGCGGGTAGCCGCCGACGATCATGTCGTAGTCCCGAGATCGCAGGCGGGTAATGTATTGCGAAACATCGACCCGGCGGATGTTCAGCTCGATACCGAGGTCGGCGAGGTTGCGCTTGAACGGCAGCAGGATGCGCTCGAACTCGGTCTGCGCCAATAGAAACTCGATGCTTACCGGCTTGCCTTGGGCGTCGACCATCTTGTCGTCGACGATTTTCCAGCCGGCTTCCTGTAGCAGCTTGTAGGCCTGGCGCTGCTGCTCGCGGATCATCCCGCTGCCGTCGCTGACCGGGTTGTGGAAGGCCTCGGTAAATACCTGCTCGGGCACTTTGCCGCGCAATGGTTCGAGGATTTTCAACTCGCTGGGGCTGGGTAGGCCGTGGGCGGCCATTTCCGAATTGTCGAAGTAGCTGCCGGTGCGGGTGTAGGCGCCGTTGAACAGCTGCTTGTTGGTCCATTCGTAGTCCAGCAGCAGGCTCAGTGCCTGGCGCACCCGCACATCCTGGAACACCGGGCGGCGGATATTGAAGATGAAACCCTGCATGCCGGTGGGGTTGCCGTTGGGCAGTTCTTCCTTGATCAGACGGCCGTCGCGCACGGCGGGCACGTTGTAGGCGGTGGCCCAGTTCTTGGCGCTGACTTCCAGGGCATAGTCGAACGCGCCGGCCTTGAGTGCTTCCAGGGCGACAGTGGTGTCCCGGTAAGAGTCAAAGGTCATGACATCGAAATTATAGAAGCCACGGTTGATCGGCAGGTCTTTGGCCCAGTAGTCCTTGACCCGCTCGTAGCGCACCGAGCGCCCGGCTTTGACCTCGGCGACCTTGTACGGGCCGCTACCCAGCGGGATCTCCAGGTTGCCGCGGTTGAACTCGCGGTTTTCGTACCAGTGTTTGGGCAGTACTGGCAACTGGCCGAGAATCAACGGCAGCTCGCGGTTGTTGGTGTGCTTGAACTTGAACAGCACCTTCAGCGGGTCCTCGGCGACCACTTCGGCAACGTCGGCGTAGTACTGCCGGTACAGTGGTGCGCCGTCTTTGATTAGGGCGTTGAAGGTGAACACCACGTCGTCGGCGCGCATCGGGTGGCCGTCATGGAAGCGTGCTTCGGGGCGCAGGTAGAAGCGCACCCAGCTGTTGTCCGGGGCCTTTTCGATCTTGCCGGCGACCAGGCCGTACTCGGTGAACGGCTCATCCTGGCTCTGGCGCATCAGGGTGTCGTAGATGCTACCGATGTTCTCGGCCGCCACGCCTTTGTTGATGAACGGGTTGAGGCTGTCGAAGCCGCCAAAGCTGGACTGGCGGAAGGTGCCGCCCTTGGGCGCGTCCGGGTTGACGTAGTCGAAGTGCTTGAAGTTGGCGGGGTACTTGGGTGGCTCATCGTACAAGGTAAGCGCGTGTTGCGGTGCGGCCAGGGCGGGAAGGCTCAGGCAGGCGAGCAACAGGCTACCTGCCAGCCGGCGCAGACGGTGCGTTGGCGTCATTGGGCTTTCTCCGAAGTCTTGATCCACCAGCTGTTCAGCCCAAGGGTGTAGGGCGGCGTGGTGACGAAGGCGAACCGGTTGCGGTAGGCCAGGCGGTGATTGTCGAGGTACCAGTTGGGGATCATGTAGTACTGCCATGAGAGCACGCGGTCCAGGGCACGGGCGGCGGCGACCTGGTCATCGCGGGTGCGGGCGGCGAGCAAGGTGTCGAGCAGGTGGTCGACCACCGGGTCCTTGACCCCAGCATAGTTCTTGCTGCCCTTGGTCGCGGCCTGGCTGGAATGGAAGTACAGCCATTGTTCGAGGCCGGGGCTCAGGGTTTGGTTCAGGGTCATCAGAATCATGTCGAAATCGAACTGGTCCAGGCGTTGTTTGTACTGGGCACGGTCCACGGTGCGCAAGCGCGCATCGATGCCGATGCTGGACAGATTTTCGACATAAGGTTGCAGGATGCGTTCAAGGTTGGGGTTTACCAGCAGCAGCTCCATGCGCAGTTGCTGGCCTTTGCTGTCGACCAGGCGCTGGCCGTTCAGCTTCCAGCCGGCCTCGGCGAGCAGGCCCAGGGCCTGGCGTAGGGTCTGGCGGCTGATGCCACGGCCATCGGTGTGGCTGACCTTGTAGGGTTCGCTGAACAGTTTGGCGGGCAACTGGTCCCGGAATGGCGCGAGCAGCAGCCACTCTTTGCCGGTGGGCAGGCCGCTGGCGGCGAATTCGCTGTTGGGGTAGTAGCTGGTTGAGCGGCGGTAGGCGCTGCTGAACAGTGCGCGGTTGGTCCATTCGAAGTCGAGCATCAGCCCCAACGCCTGGCGTACCCGCGGGTCGCTGAATGTGGCCCGGCGGCTGTTCATGAACAGGCCCTGGGTTTGCGTGGGGATGCTGTGCGGGATTTGTGCCTTGATCACCTCGCCACGGCGCACGGCCGGGAAGTTGTAACCGTTGGCCCAGTTTTTTGCCTGGTGCTCGATGTAGATGTCGAATTCACCAGCCTTGAACGCTTCGAAGGCCACGGTGGCGTCGCGGTAGAACTCGTATTCCACCCGCTTGAAATTGTACTTGCCACGGTTGACCGCCAGGTCCTTGCCCCAGTAGTTCTTCACCCGTTCGAACACCAGCCGGCGCCCGGGTTGTACCTGGGTGATGCGGTAGGGGCCGCTGCCCAGGGGGGGCTCGAAGGTGGTGGCCTTGAAGTCGCGCTTTTGCCAATAGTGCTTGGGTAGCACCGGCATTTCGCCCAGGCGCAGGATCAGCAGCGGGTTGCCGGCGCGTTTGAACACGAAGCGGATGCGCAGCGGGCCCAGGATGTCCACCCGTTGTACTTCCTGCAGGTTGGTGCGGTAGATCGGGTGGCCGTCCTTGAGCAGCGTGCGGTAGGAGAAGGCCACGTCGGCCGAGGTTATCGGCTGGCCGTCATGCCAGCGGGCTTCCGGGCGCAGGTTGAACACCACCCAGCTGCGGTCCTCGCTGTACTCCACCGAGCGGGCGATCAGACCATAACTGGAGGTGGGCTCGTCACCGGACGGGTCGTACAGGCCGGTGCCGACCATCAGCGGCTCGTTAAGCTCGCTGATGCCGTACTGCTGGAAATTGGGCGTGGTTATAGGGCTCGACCCCTTGAAGGTGTAGGGGTTGAGGGTGTCGAAGGTGCCAAAAGCCATGGCCCGCAAGGTGCCGCCCTTGGGCGCTTGCGGGTTGACCCAGTCGAAGTGGGTGAAGGTGGCTGGGTACTTGAGCGTGCCGAACTGCGCGTATCCGTGGCTTTCGCTCACCATCGCGGCTGCGGGAAAGCTCAAGGCCAGGCTGAGTGATAGCAGGAGGGGACGTATCAAGTCGGCATCCGATCCAGAGGCGTTGGGCTTTGATCGGGTACAGTAACAGCTTGGTGGGGTTGGAAAAAGAGAGGTTTTGAGGGAGGGGTTGGTGGTACAGGTCGGCGTGAGCGGCGTGGTACCTGTGGGAGCGGCCTTGTGTCGCGAAAGGGGCGCTTAGCGGCCCCAGGGTCTCAGCTTCGCAGCTTGCATTGCCGGGGCTGCTTCGCAGCCCTGTCGCGACACAAGGCCGCCCCACAGGGCCGCGCAATGGCCCTGAGCGTTATATCAATGCGAGAGGTAGACGGTCAGGGTTTGGCCCGGCTTGAGGGCGTGGCCGCTGCGTGGGTTCCAGCGTTTGAGGTGCTGCATTTCCACGTTGAAGCGCTTAGCCACCAGGTACAGCGAGTCGCCCTTGCGTACCTTGTACTGGGTGGAGCGCTTGCCGGCCGCCGCTACCCGGTTGCCGGCGGCGCTCGGTCCGCTGCCACCGCGAAGTGCCAGCACCTGGCCGGCACGCAGGTTGTTGCCGGACAGACGGTTCCAGCGTTTGATGTCATTGACCGAAACACGGTTGGCCTTGGCGATGGCGCCCAGGTTGTCGCCGCGTTTGACCCGGTAGCTGCGCGCGGCCACCGGTGCCTTGGCTTCGGCCACGGCGCGGGCGAACACGGCCTTGTTCGGTTGCAGGCTGACCAGCTGTTCTGGCTTGAGGTTGGACAGGCTGTCGCTCAGCAATTGCGCCTTGGCGGTCGGTACCAGCAACTGCTGCGGGCCGTCCACGGTCATGCGTTTCTTGAAGGCCGGGTTGAGTTGGATCAACTCGTCTTCGTCGATGTTGGCAAATGCCGCCACCCGCGACAGGTCGAGGCGGTCGTTGATGGCCACCGCTTCGAAATAGGGCTCGTTGGCGATCGGGTTCAGGTTCACGCCGTAGGCTTCAGGCGTGAGCACCACCTGCGACAGGGCCAGCAACTTGGGTACGTAGTCGCGGGTTTCCTGTGGCAGCGGCAGGTTCCAGTAGTCGGTTGGCAGCCCGAGCCGTTCGTTGCGTTCCATGGCGCGGCTGACCGTGCCTTCTCCGGCGTTGTAGGCGGCCAGGGCCAGCAGCCAGTCACCGTTGAACATGTCGTGCAGGCGGGTCAGGTAATCCAGCGCAGCGTTGGTCGACGCGGTGATGTCGCGGCGGCCATCGTAGAAGTTGGTCTGGCGCAGGTTGAAGTGACGGCCTGTGGCTGGCATGAACTGCCACATGCCGGCAGCACTGGCGCGTGAGTAGGCCATCGGGTTGTAGGCGCTTTCAATGGCGGGGAGCAGGGCCAGCTCCAGCGGCATGTCGCGTTCTTCAAGACGCTCGACGATGTAATGCAGGTAGAGGCTGCCACGCTCGCCAGCGCTTTCGATGAAGGTCGGGTTGCTGGCGAACCACAGGCGCTGTTGTTCGATGCGCGGGTTGACGTCGATGCTGTCCTGCAGGGCAAAGCCCTGGCGCATGCGCTCCCAGACATCCTGTGGTGCCTGCTCGGCCGGCTTGGCCAGCAGCGGTGAAGGTTTGTGCTTGATCCGCGCCTGGTAGTTGTGCGCGCGAACGCTTTCGGATTCGTCGAGCTGACGGGTGCTCTGGCAGCCCACCAAGGTGGCGGCCAGGGCCAGCGCACTGATTTGGGCCAGGCGCGTCAGGGCGACGGAATGAGAGGTTCTGCGGCTACGGGAAGACATCGGCTGACACAGGTATCCGGGCGAAAAATTTCGGCGATTCTAGAAACCGCTCCGGGCCTGGTCAACCTTTGACCATCACTTGCGATATATCTTGCGGTTATCAGAAGGTGTCCTTCCAAGACCTCAAGGCAGCAAAAACAGCGACATGCGAGGTGTTTGAATGTCCCTTCCATTCGTCTGCTTTTTGTTTAACTAATGTTTCAGAGGTACGTAAGAAGGGGTTGGTCAGACGCTCCAGGCCAATCGTTGAAGGCAAGCTGATGCGATTTTCGGCGCGTAAACGGGTAACGTCCTCGAAGCGTTGCTGAACGTGCGGATTGGTCGGCTCTACCGCCTTGGCGAAGCGCAGGTTGCTGAGGGTATATTCATGGGCGCAATACACTTCGGTCTGCTCTGGCAGTGCCGCCAGGCGGGCGAGGGCGGGCTGCATCTGTTCGGGTGTACCCTCGAACATGCGCCCGCAACCGGCGGCGAACAGCGTGTCGCCACTGAACAGAACGGGGGTTGTCGGCCCGTCGCTGAAGAAGGCAATGTGCCCCAGGGTGTGGCCGGGCACCGCCAGAACCTGGAAGGTCACGCCCAGCACGTCGACCTTGTCGCCTTCGTCCAGGGCCAGGTCGCGGGCGGGAATACGCTCGTTGGCGGGGCCGCAGACTCGCGCGCCGCTCAGTTGCTTCAGTCGTTCCACACCGCCGACGTGGTCGTTGTGGTGGTGGGTGACGAGGATGTCGCTCAGCACCCACTCCGGGTTGGCGGCCAGCCAGCGTTCCACCGGGGCGGCATCACCCGGATCGACCACCGCACAACGGCGTTTGGCAGTATCCTGTAACAACCAGATGTAGTTGTCGGAGAAAGCGGGGAGAGCATCGATCTGTATCATGGTGCGGATCCGATTCGCCTAGCGTGGCACATGAGGGCATCTTAGCCGCGATGGCGCGGTGGGAGAACCTTCGAGGGAGAGCGCAATGACCGACCAAGCCTTTGCCCAGGCCGACCCGGACTGGGTCGAGCTGATCAGCCTGGCCCGTGAGTGGTTCAATGGGCCACTCGGCCAGCTGATGCTCAAGGAGGAAGAAAAACTGCTGAAAGAAGAGCTTGGGCGCTTCTTCGGCGGTTACCTGGTGCACTACGGGCCTTGCGCCGAGCCGCCACCGAGCGCGCCCCAGGTGCAGCGCAATGTGCGCCTCGGCGCGCCGCTGCCTGGGGTGGAGATCGTCTGCGAGGAGCAGGCCTGGCCGCTGAGCGAGCATGCTGCCGACGTGGTCGTGCTGCAGCATGGCCTGGATTTCTGCCTGTCACCCCATGGCCTGCTGCGCGAGGCCGCCAGTGCCGTGCGCCCGGGCGGGCACCTGCTGATTGTCGGCATCAACCCGTGGAGCAGCTGGGGCATGCGCCATTTCTTCAGCCATGGCGCGCTGCGCAAGGCGCGCTGCATCTCGCCGTCGCGGGTGGGCGACTGGCTCAACCTGCTGGGCTTCGCACTGGAGAAACGCCGCTTCGGGTGCTATCGTCCGCCGCTTGCTTCACCGGCCTGGCAGCAACGCCTGGAGGGCTGGGAACGGCTGGCCGGCGGTTGGCAGGGCTCCGGTGGCGGGGTGTACCTGCTGGTGGCGCGCAAGATGGTGGTAGGGTTGCGGCCACTGCGCCCGGAGCGCCGCGAGCCGATGGGCAAATTGCTGCCGCTGCCACTGGCCAAGGTCAACCGCACGGCGGCCAACCCCGAAACTGACAAGCACTGAATTCAAGAGTGGTACATGAGCGATAGCGTCGAGATGTTTACTGATGGTGCCTGCAAGGGCAACCCAGGCCCTGGTGGCTGGGGCGTCCTGATGATCTACAAGGGCGTCGAGAAGGAACTGTGGGGCGGCGAACGTGAGACCACCAACAACCGCATGGAGCTGATGGCCGCGATTCAGGGCCTGATGTCGCTGAAGCGCGAATGCGAGGTGGTGCTGACCACCGACTCGCAGTACGTGATGAAGGGCATCAACGAGTGGATGGTGAACTGGAAGAAGCGCGGCTGGAAGACGGCGGCCAAGGAACCGGTGAAGAACGCCGACCTGTGGCAGCAGCTTGATGAGCAGGTCAACCGCCACAAGGTGACCTGGAAGTGGGTGCGCGGCCACATCGGCCACCCCGGCAACGAGCGCGCCGACCAGCTGGCCAACCGTGGGGTCGATGAGGTACGCGCCCAGCGTTGAGCTGGGGTACAATCGCGGCCTTCGTAACTGATGCAAGTTGGAGCGCCCCGCGTGGAGCAGCAGCAAGATAAACGGTTCGTCATTCTCGATACCGAAACCACGGGTATGCCAGTTGGCGAAGGCCACCGGATCATCGAGATCGGCTGTGTCGAGGTCATCGGCCGGCGTCTGACCGGGCGGCACTTCCACGTCTACCTGCAGCCAGACCGCGAGAGTGACGAGGGCGCGATCAACGTCCACGGTATCACCGATGCCTTCCTGGTCGGCAAGCCACGCTTTGGCGATGTCGCCGAGGAGTTCTTCGAATTCATCCAGGGCGCCACGCTGGTCATCCACAACGCGGCGTTCGACGTTGGCTTCATCAACAACGAATTTGCCTTGATTGGCCAGCAGGACCGCGCCGACGTTTCGCAGCACTGCACCATCCTCGATACCCTGCTGCTGGCACGTTCGCGCCATCCGGGGCAGCGCAACAGCCTGGATGCGCTGTGCAAACGCTACGACATCGACAACTCCGGCCGTGAACTGCACGGTGCGCTGCTCGACTCGGAACTGCTGGCAGACGTTTACCTGGCCATGACCGGTGGCCAGACCAGCCTGTCGTTGGCTGGGCATGGCGCAGACGCCGAGGGTGAAGGGAGTGAGGCTGGCGGCAGCGAGATCCGCCGTATTACCGGGCGTACGCCGGGGCGGGTGATCATGGCCAGTGCCGAGGAACTGGAGGCACATGCCGAGCGCCTGGCGGCCATCGCCAAGTCGGCGGGTGGGCCTTCGATGTGGCAGGCCTTGACCGAGACGCCAGCGGGCTGATCGTTCGGCTGCCCCGGTCTGTTCGCGGGCACTGACAACACAGGTTCTACTACCCTGAGAAGGACGCCATGTCCTTCGGAGGTAGCCACCTGATGTACAAGGACCTCAAGTTCCCGATCCTCATCGTCCACCGTGCTATCAAGGCTGACAGTGTCGCCGGGGAGCGCGTGCGGGGCATCGCCGAGGAACTGCGCCAGGACGGTTTCGCCATTCTGGCCGCCGCCGACCACGCCGAAGCGCGCCTGGTTGCCGCCACTCACCACGGCCTGGCCTGCATGCTGATTGCCGCCGAAGGAGTTGGCGAAAACACCCACCTGCTGCAGAACATGGCCGAGCTGATCCGCCTGGCGCGCATGCGCGCGCCCGACTTGCCGATCTTCGCCTTGGGCGAGCAGGTGACCCTGGAAAACGCCCCTGCCGAAGCCATGAGCGAGCTCAACCAGCTGCGTGGCATCCTTTACCTGTTCGAAGACACCGTGCCGTTTCTCGCCCGCCAGGTGGCGCGTGCCGCACACACCTACCTTGACGGTCTGCTGCCACCGTTCTTCAAGGCCCTGGTGCAGCATACCGCGCAGTCCAACTATTCCTGGCATACCCCGGGCCATGGCGGTGGCGTGGCCTATCATAAAAGCCCGGTAGGCCAGGCCTTCCACCAGTTCTTCGGGGAAAACACCCTGCGCTCGGACCTGTCTGTTTCAGTGCCGGAGCTGGGCTCGCTGCTCGACCACACAGGCCCCTTGGCCGAAGCCGAGGCCAGGGCGGCGCGCAACTTCGGTGCCGACCACACCTTCTTCGTCATCAATGGCACCTCCACAGCCAACAAGATTGTCTGGCACGCCATGGTCGGTCGCGACGACCTGGTGTTGGTGGACCGCAACTGCCATAAGTCAGTGGTGCACGCGATCATCATGACCGGCGCCATTCCGCTGTACCTGTGCCCAGAGCGCAACGAGCTGGGCATCATCGGCCCGATCCCGCTCAGCGAGTTCAGCCCCGAGGCAATCGAGGCGAAGATCCAGGCCAACCCCCTTGCCCATGGCCGTGGGCAACGTATCAAGCTGGCGGTAGTGACCAACTCCACCTATGACGGGCTGTGCTACCACGCCGGGATGATCAAGCAGGCCCTGGGTGCCAGCGTGGAAGTACTGCACTTCGACGAGGCCTGGTTCGCTTATGCGGCGTTTCACGGCTTCTTCACCGGGCGCTATGCCATGGGCACTGCCTGCGCAGCCGACAGCCCGCTGGTGTTCAGCACCCATTCCACCCACAAGCTGCTGGCGGCGTTCAGCCAGGCCTCGATGATCCATGTGCAGGACGGGGCCAGGCGGCAGCTGGACCGGGACCGCTTCAACGAAGCGTTCATGATGCATATCTCGACTTCGCCGCAGTACAGCATCCTTGCCTCGCTGGACGTGGCCTCGACCATGATGGAAGGGCAGGCCGGGCATTCGCTGTTGCAAGAAATGTTCGATGAGGCGCTGAGTTTTCGTCGTGCCCTGGCCAACCTGCGCGAGCACATTGCTGCGGATGACTGGTGGTTCAGTATTTGGCAGCCGCCCAGCACTGAAGGCATCCAGCCCTTGGCCGCGCAGGACTGGCTGCTGCAGCCGGGGGCGCAGTGGCATGGCTTTGGTGAGGTGGCGGACGGCTACGTGTTGCTCGACCCTCTGAAGGTGACCCTGGTAATGCCGGGGCTGAGTGCGGGCGGTGTGCTGGGTGAGCATGGCATCCCGGCGGCGGTGGTCAGCAAGTTTCTCTGGGAGCGCGGGCTGGTGGTGGAAAAAACCGGCTTGTACAGCTTCCTGGTGCTGTTTTCCATGGGCATCACCAAGGGCAAGTGGAGCACCTTGCTTACCGAACTGCTGGAGTTCAAGCGCCACTATGACGGCAATACACCGCTGAGCAGTTGCCTGCCGAGTGTGGGGGCTGCCGATGCCTCACGCTACCGGGGCATGGGCCTGCGCGACCTGTGTGAACAGTTGCATGACTGCTACCGTGCCAATGCCACGGCCAAGCAGCTGAAGCGGGTGTTCACGCGTTTGCCGGAGGTGGCCGTGAGCCCCGCTCGGGCTTATGACCAGATGGTACGTGGCGAGGTGGAAGCGGTGCCGATCGAAGCTTTGCTGGGCCGTGTGGCCGCGGTGATGCTGGTGCCGTACCCGCCCGGTATTCCGTTGATCATGCCGGGAGAGCGGTTCACCGAGGCGACCCGCTCGATACTTGACTACTTGGCCTTCGCCCGAGCCTTCAACCAAGGCTTTCCGGGGTTTGTCGCGGATGTTCACGGCCTGCAGAACGAAAATGGCCGCTACACCGTGGATTGCATCATGGAATGCGAGTGATCTCGACGCCGGAGCGCGCCAGTTCGAAACGGTTTTCGCCCAAGTGGTTGACCTTGTCGCCGATGGCAAGGCGGTAGGTGGTGATGGGGGCGCCCAGCGTGCTGCCGTCGAGTTGCAGGGTGGACTCCTGGAACTCGTGCACGGGGTAGATGCGGCCTTCGGCGTCACGGGCGTGGAATTGGCCGACCATTACTGCTGCCATTTGGGTGGAAACCTCTGAATTACGTAGGAAATGTCTAAAGGCATAGACCGTGAAACAGCCTCGGAAGTTTTCGCCCTGCGGAAAAAAAACCAAAGTGCCGAGGAACGGTCATCTATAACTACAACGTCTCTTTACCCCGCAAAGGTTGGAATTGCCATGAGCCAGGTGTATTCGGTAGCAGTCGTCGTTGGTAGCTTGCGCAAGGAGTCCTACAACCGCAAGGTCGCCCGCGCACTTTCAGAGCTGGCGCCGTCCAGCCTTGCCCTGAAAATCGTCGAGATTGGTGATTTGCCGTTGTACAACGAAGATGTCGAGGCCGATGCGCCGCCAGAGGCCTGGAAGCGTTTTCGCGAGGAGATCCGCCGCAGCGATGCGGTGCTGTTCGTCACGCCGGAATACAACCGCTCGGTGCCGGGCTGCCTGAAAAACGCCATCGATGTGGGCTCGCGCCCCTATGGGCAAAGCGCCTGGAGTGGCAAGCCGACAGCGGTGGTGAGTGTGTCGCCGGGGGCTATTGGTGGCTTTGGCGCCAACCATGCCGTGCGTCAGTCGCTGGTGTTTCTCGATATGCCTTGCATGCAGATGCCAGAGGCTTATATCGGCGGTGCGGCGAGCCTGTTCGAGGATTCGGGCAAGCTCAACGACAAGACCCGGCCATTCTTGCAGGCGTTTGTCGACAAGTTCGCTTCGTGGGTGAAGTTGAACAGGGCGGTCTGATCCGCAGTCGTTGGGTAGGTGCTTTGCAGGAGCAGCCTTGTGCTGCGAAGAGGCTGCTCCTACATAAAGCGTGCGCGGTGAGTTCTAGCGGAAGCTATAGGAAACCCCGGCGTATACGCCAAACCCTTCGCCCGGCGTCGAGCGGGCGTTGTCCTTGCCGGCGTCGTTGTAGGCCGGCGTCACCGTGGCCGCATAGCGCTTGTTGGTCAGGTTGCGCAAATCCAGCCAGGTTTGCCAGTCCTGCTTAGGTGAGTCCCAGCCCAGCCGCGCGCCGAGCAAGGCATATTCGTCGGCGTGGTAGCTATTGGCATAGTCCACTTGCACCTTCGACGCCATCTGCGTGTTGAGCCCGGCGTAGAAGCCGCTCGGCCAGTCATAGCGCAGCTCGGCCTGGTAGTAGTGCATAGGGATGCCAGGCAGGCGGTTATCACCGAACGTGTCGTCATCACGGTAGTGGAAATCGCTGAACGTGTAGGCCTGGCGCAGGCTCAGTTTGCCGGTACCGGCGCGTTCCCACAGGGTGCTGTCAAGGCCGGCTTCGACGCCCTGGTGCACGGTGGCACTGGCGTTGAATTCTGAGGTGAAGTTCGGCACTACCTCAACGGCCAGCAATTCGTGGCGCACCTGCGAGTAGTACCAGGCCAGGTCCCAGCGGCCAACCTCCGAATCGCCACGGGCACCCAGCTCCAGGGTGGTGGCGGTCTGGTTCTGCATTTCGATCGGCTGGATCTGCTTGCCGCCTGTGCTGGGGGCGCTCCAGATCAGTGACCACGGGTGCGGCGGTTCTACCGAGCGGCTCAGGTTACCGTACACCTGCAGGTCCGGGCGAATGTCGTAGCGCAGCCCCAGGCGTGGTGCATAGTCCCAGTCATGCATGCTCACCTTGCCGCCTTCGGCGGGGTAGGTCACGTCACTTTCCCGGCGGGTGTAAATCATTGCCAGGCCGGTGGTCAGCCACAGGTTGGGGGCCAGCTCCAGGTCGTTGCCGAGATGCAGTACGGTGTCCGAGCCCTGGTAGGTGAAGTCGCGGGTGCGCTCACCGAACACATCGCCAATGCGGGTAAATTGTGAGGCGCCGCTGTTGGGCAGGTGCTTGGTGGTGCGCCAGCCAATGGTGGTCTTGCTTTCGTGGCCAAGCAGCGTGTCGCGACGGAAATAGTTCAGCGTGCCGCTGACATCGGTGTAGGCGACCTTCAGGCGCATCGGGCCTTCACGCAGGTCCATCGGGTAATCGTGATAAACCAGGCCGGCTTCCAGGCGCGCATCGTCGTCGAGGTAGAAGGTGGTCTTGTTGCCCACCCAGGTGCTGCCTGGCTGCGGGCGGCTGTCGTCGCGGGCCAGATAGGCCGGGTTGGCCGCGCGCGGGTGGTGCTTGATCTGGTCTTTGGTCAGGCGCCCGGCCAGTTCGTTTTCGGTTTCCCGGTAACGCAGGTAGAAGCGGGTTTCCAGGTTCGGGTTGAAGCGGTAACCGACATTGGCGGCAACACCCTTGGCGCTGCCGCTGCTGTGCGTCTGGTAGCCGTCGTATTCCGAATCGGTCAGGGCCACGTAGTAGTCGAGGTTGCCCAGCACTTGGCCCGAGCTGATGTGCCGGTGCTGGTAACCACGGCTGCCAACCTCATAGCGTACTTGCAGCGGTGCGGCGTCGTAGCCAGTGTGCGTGACATAGTTGATCGCGCCACCCAAGGCCAGGGAGCCTTGGTCGAAGCCATTGGCGCCGCGCAACACCTCGGCTCGGCTGAGCCATAGCGGCTCGAACAGCTCGTAAGGGGTGCCGCCCGGGCCGGTCAGCGGCAGGCCGTCGAACATTGTGTACACCCCAGAGCCGTGCGCACCCGGCGCACGGTTGATGCCCGAGCCGCGGATCGACAGCTTGATGCCGTCGTTGCCTGCCGATTGGGCGAACACCCCAGGCTGGTAGGCCAGCACGTCCTGGTTGCTGGCCACTCGGCCTTGCCCCACGCGCTGCATGTCCACCAGGTTGCTGGCCCCCGGTATTTCACGCAGGCGCTCGCTGACTGCCGTCAGCTCGTTCTGCTCCTCGTCGGTGATCAGGACCTGGCCCAATTCGACCGAAGACGCCCCCAGGGCGGGCTGGCTGGCGGCCAAGGCAGCCAGCAGACCGAGGCAGGGCGAGAGGGGTAAATCGGCACGCATTGTACGACTCCAGGCGAAAGGCGAATGGACAACGGCGTTGAGACGAGCGAAATGCGGCTTGGAGCACGAGGAAGTAAGCAAATCTTTTGTAACCATCGTCAGACGGTTTTGTACGAAAGTTCTTTACAAGCCACGCAAGTGGAAGCGGATGGCCTGCGCTTCGTAAGGTGACTGCAGATCGGCAGCGATGCCTTGTTCAATCACCTGTGGAGTTCATACATGACTGACAACGCTCGATACTCGCAGCAACCCCCGGCGGACGCCCCGGTGCGTCTGACGCCTCGTGAACGGCAGGTCCTGTTGTGGTGTGCCTACGGCAAGAGTTCGTGGGAGATCGGCCGGATTCTTGACTGCAAGGAGTCGACGGTGAACTTCCACGTGTCCAACATCCTGCGCAAATTCGATGTGCCTACCCGCGTGGTAGCGGTGATCAAAGCCATTCGCTACGGCTTGCTGGCCGAGCAATGAGGGGGACGCATGACCAACGATCTGCGGTTACCGCGCTTTGCCGATTGCCATGACCCTTTCTGGCCACGGGTAGACCTGGACAGGTTGCGTGAGCGCCTGCAATTGCAGCGGTCTGTCAGTGAAGCTGTGCTGGAACTTGCCGCGCGCTGCGCCGCCATCGACGCAGCACGTGAATTCGCCCGTTGGCGGGCAGTATTACGAGACCGGGGTTACAAGCGCCTCGAGGATGTGGCCGGGCACGAGCATGGGCGCGCGTTACGGGTGTGCTACATCCGTTTTGTCGAGGCTGCTGTCATGCATAGCCTAGGTTCTACAGCCTACCTGCCAGTGTCGCGCCGAGGGCTTGCCCATGCCTGAGCAATTTGTTTTCGACCAATTGCCCGCGGCAATGGTGGCGTTGCTGGGTGTGGATGGCTATGTACTGTTCGCCGCGCTACTGGGGGCTTTGCTGGTGAGTGCCGCGCGCGACCGCTTGATCACCAACATGACCAAGCGCCTGAAACTGGGCAAGAAACTGTTGCTGGTCTTCGTGACCGTGGGAGTGGGCCACTTGTTCGAACCGCTGGTTTCGTCATTGGTGCCTTTGCTGACCCGGGGGATGGCTGGATTCGTCGCGGCAGTGGTGGTGATTCCCATCAGCCTCAAAGTCATGGTCCTGGTGGATACGCTGGACCCGCGAGAACTGCTGCAGCGTTGGCGTCGTCGGAGTTAACCATTGGCCACTGCACCAAGCGCATTCAGTTGCTGTTCCAGTTGCTGGATACGCTGCTTGTCCTTGACGAACAACAAGATGGCTTGACGATCGCAGGGCGATAACGTGCGCAGCCGTTCAAGCATATCGCACTCCCAGCCTGCGTCATCCGGGCCGGCGGTGTTGTGCTCGGCCTGGCCTAGCAATAGCCAGTCCAGTGAACACGCATGCTGCCGGGCAATTTCTATGCAAAGTGAGTATGGGACGCTGTCGCGAACCTTCCAACTGCTCAGTGTCTGTGGGCTGATGGACAGCGCGCGTGACAGCTCGGCATCTGTCTGGGCGCCAGTGAGAAGCTTAAGGCGCGTGAGCACCGCAGCAAGTACGTGAGTACTCATAACAAATATCCATGACTGGTTTATTAATATTCCATGGGCTTAAACTACTCGTTATGAATACAGCCCTGCGTTTTAAGGAGCATTCCTGAAATGAGACACATCGAGTTAAAGAATACACTAGCAGTTGCAGTCAATTCTGACAGAAAGGTTGGCCTGAGCAATGCTAGTAGGTACTTGCCGTGAGTACTTACAAATTGGTTTGCCCGCACTGCCACAGCCGGATGCGCATACGTACAAGTGAAGGGCGCCATATTTTCCTGCGAATTGCTTATTTGCAATGCACCACCGAAGCGTGTGGCTGGTCAGTGCGCGCCGAATTCGAAATGACCCATGAACTCTCCCCTAGCGGTATGCCCAACCCGGAAGTGTACCTGCCTTCGGCCAATGGTGATTTGCGCAAAGCCGCCCTGCCGGGCGCGGGCCAGGGCAGCCCGATTGATTAGGCACTCTTGGGTGCAGGCAGTAGAACGTGCAGATAAAAAAACACCCCGCCTAGGCGGGGTGTTTTGTTTTACCGAGGCTGCCGGGGCGATCAGCCGATCAGTTGCAGGCCCGCTTGCTGAACCAGTTCCAGCAGTGGCTGCGGGTATACGCCCAGCACGAAAGCAAGAATGGCGATGGCCAGCAGCATGACGCCGCCGGTGCGCTGTTCCCACTTCAGCGGGGCGTCGTGGCGACGCAGGTTCGGCTCGACCAGGTACAGGGTCACCATGACACGCAGGTAGTAGTAAACGCCGATGGCGCTACCGATCACCAGCGCACCGACCAGCCACCACAGGTGCGACTCGACGCCGGTGGCGATGATGTAGAACTTGCCGATGAAACCAGCGGTCAGCGGGATGCCCGCCAGCGACAGCATCATCACGGTCAGTACCGCGGTCAGGTACGGACGGCGCCAGAACAGGCCGCGGTACTCGTACAGTGCGTCGGCGTCACGGCCGCCGTAGGGCGAGGACATCAGGGTGATGACACCGAAGGCGCCCAGGCTGGTGATCACGTAGGTGACCAGGTACACGCCCATGGCTTCCAGGGCCAGGCCCTTGCTGGCGACCAGCGCGATGACCAGGTAACCGAAGTGGGCGATGGACGAGTAACCCAGCAGACGCTTGAGGTTGCTCTGGGTCAGCGCCAGCAGGTTACCAATCAGGATCGAGGCCACGGCGATCACCGCCAGCACGGTGCTCAACACGCCGCTGCTGGCAGCAGGGGAGAGCATGAACAGGCGCACGACCACGGCGAATACTGCCACCTTGCTGGCGGTTGCCAGGAACGCGGCGACAGGTGCCGGGGCGCCTTCGTATACGTCCGGGGTCCACAGGTGGAACGGTACCAGCGACAGCTTGAAGGCCAGGCCGACCAGCATCATGCCCAGGCCCAGTTGGGCCACCAGGCTTGGCATGCTGGTGGTAGCCAGGGCCTTGCCGATCTGGTCGAAGCTGAGGCTGCCGGCGTCGGCGTACAGCAGGGCCATGCCGAACAGCAGGAACGCCGAGCCTGCGGCCGACAGCACCATGTACTTGATGCCGGCTTCCAGCGAGCGTTTGTTGAAGAACGCATAGGCCACCAGGCCATAGACCGGTACCGACAGCAGCTCCAGGCCAATGAACAGGCCGGCCAGGTGGTTGGCGCTGACCAGCACCAGGCCACCGAGGGCCGACATCAGCAGCAGCAGGTACAGTTCTTCACGGTTGCCCGGGAAACCTTTGGAGCCTTCGCCGAGGTAGGCGTGAGCGAGGGTGACGCAGGCCAGCGTGGCGACCAGGATGATCGCCATGTACAAGCAGGCGAACTTGTCGATGGTGATCAGCGGGGTGACCGCCAGCGGCGCAACCTTCAGCGCCGGCAGGATCGACAGCAGGGCCAGGTTCAGGCCCACGGTGGACAGCAGGAAGGTCTGCGAGTGGTTGCGCTTCCAGGCGATCGCCAGCATCACCACCACCGTGGTGATGGTGGTGATCAGCATCGGCGCCAATGCGATGAAGTGTTGAGTGGTGAATTCCATAGCGCTCTTACCGGGCCGAAGCGAGTTGAGTGAAAGCGGAACCGAGCCACTGCTGCACACCACTCATGGTGGCGGCAGAGGTGTCGAGGAACGGCTGCGGATACACGCCCAGCAGGATCAGCAATACCGCCAGACCCAGGACCATGATCAGTTCGCGACCGTCCATGCCGGCCAGCACGGTATCGCTCTTGGCCGGGCCAAAGTAGGCGCGGTGGATCATGATCAGCGAGTACACCGAACCGAACACCAAACCTGTGGTGGCAATCACGGTGATCCACGGTACATGCACGAAGCTGCCGATCAGGATCAGGAACTCGCCGACGAAGTTACCGGTGCCAGGCAGGCCCAGCGATGCGGCGGCGAAGAACAGGCTGATAGCCGGCAGGTAAGCGATGCGGTGCCACAGGCCGCCCATTTGACGCATGTCACGGGTGTGCAGGCGCTCGTACAGCTGGCCGGACAGGATGAACAGCGCGGCAGCCGACAGGCCGTGGGCCAGCATCTGGATCACAGCGCCTTGCAGGGCCTGCTGGCTGCCGGAGTAGATGCCGATCAGCACGAAGCCCATGTGCGAGACGCTGGAGAACGCGATCAGGCGCTTGATGTCGGTTTGTGCGAAGGCCAGGAAAGCACCGTAGAAGATACCGATCAGGCCCAGGGTCATGGCGATGGGCGCAAACTCGGCCGAGGCATTCGGGAACAGCGGCAGGGCGAAGCGCAGCAGGCCGTAGGCCGCAGTCTTCAGCAAGATACCCGCCAGGTCCACGGAACCTGCGGTCGGTGCCTGGGCGTGAGCATCAGGCAGCCAGGAGTGAAACGGCACGACCGGCAGCTTCACCGCGAAGGCAATGAAGAAGCCCAGCATCAGCACGTACTCGACGCCGGCTGGTAGCTCGGCCTTCAGCAGGTCGCTGTAGTTGAACGTGAGCACGCCGGTGGTGTTGTAGTTGACCAGCACCAGGCCCAGGATCGCCACCAGCATGATCAGGCCGCTGGCCTGGGTGAAGATGAAGAACTTGGTCGCCGCGTAGATCCGGGTTTTCTTGCCGTCTGCCGAGCTGTGACCCCAGAGCGCGATGAGGAAGTACATCGGCACCAGCATCATTTCCCAGAAGAAGAAGAACAGGAACAGGTCCAGGGCCAGGAACACACCGACCACGCCGCCGAGGATCCACATCAGGTTGAGGTGGAAGAAGCCGACGTGGCGCTGGATCTCTTTCCAGGAACACAGTACCGACAGCACACCGAGCAGGCCGGTGAGCAGGATCATCAGCAGCGACAGGCCGTCGAGGGCCAAGTGGATGCTGATACCGAAGCGCTTGATCCACTCGACTTTGTATTCGAGTGCCCAGGCAGGTTCGGCGCCCGGAGCAGGGGCCAGGGTGTAGTCGCCGGTGCCCCACAGCCACAGGCCGATGCCAAGCAGCAGGGACATGGTCAGCAGCGCGATCCAGCGCGGCAGGGTGGCGCCGAAGCGCTCACCCAGCCAGCACAGGAAGCCGCCGATGAAGGGGATCAGGATCAGCCAAGGCAAAATCATGACGGGTTGGTTTCCTTTGGCAAAGTCGCAAGATTCAGAGTCATACCGCAGCCACTACCACAGCACCGAGCACCAGCACGGCACCCACGGCGATAGAGGCGGTGTACCAGCGCAGTTGGCCAGTCTCGGTCTTGCTCATGGCGACGTGGCCGCCACGCGCCATCCGAGGAATCAGGCCGATGGTGCGGTCAACCGGGTCCTTGCGCAGGATGTGGCTGATCAGCAGGTACGGTTTGACGAAAAGCTTGTCGTAGATCCAGTCGAAGCCCCAGGCGGCGAACCACCAGGCCGACAGGACGCGGCCGATGCCACTGTTGGCCACTGCGCTGACGAAGCGGCGCTTGCCCAGGAACAGCAGGGCCGACAACAGGATACCGGCAATGGCGATGGCACCCGAGGTGATCTCCAGCGCGTGCTTGGCTTCGCCACCGGCGTGGCCGGCACTTTCCGGCAGCACGCCTGCCAGTGGCGGGGTGATCCAGGCACCGACGAAGGTCGACAGCACGATCAGCACGCCCAGCGGCAGCCAGTGGCTGATGCCGTGGCCAGCATGGGCTTCGGTCTTGGCTTCGCCGTGGAAGGCGATGAAGATCAGGCGGAAGGTGTACAGCGAGGTCATGAACGCGCCCACCAGGCCAGCGTACAGCAAGCCGGTGTTGCCGCTGGCGAAGGCTTCCCAGAGGATCTCGTCCTTGGAGTAGAAGCCCACGGTCACGATCGGCAGGGCAGCCAGGGCTGCGCCACCGACCACGAAGCTGGCGTAGGCCAGTGGCAGTTTCTTCCACAGGCCACCCATCTTGAAGATGTTCTGCTCGTGGTGGCAGGCAACGATCACCGCACCGGAGGCAAGGAACAGCAGGGCCTTGAAGAAGGCGTGGGTCATCAGGTGGAAGATCGCCGCGTCCCAGGCACCTACGCCCAGGGCCAGGAACATGTAGCCGATCTGGCTCATGGTCGAGTAGGCGAGGATACGCTTGATGTCGGTTTGCACCAACGCGGCGAAGCCGGCCAGCACCAGGGTCACACCACCGACCACACCTACCAGGTGCAGGATGTCCGGTGCCAGCAGGAACAGGCCGTTGGTACGGGCGATCAGGTACACGCCCGCGGTCACCATGGTAGCGGCGTGGATCAGTGCCGAAACCGGGGTCGGGCCCGCCATCGCGTCGGCCAGCCAGGTCTGCAGTGGCAGCTGGGCCGATTTACCCACCGCACCACCCAGCAGCATCAGCGTTGCCAGCACCATCCAGGTGTCGCCAGCCTGGAACTTCTGTGGTGCCAGCACCAGCAGTTCCTGCACGTTCAGGGTACCCAGCTGGGCGAACAGGATGAACAGGCCGATGGCCATGAACACGTCGCCGATGCGGGTGACGATGAATGCCTTGAGTGCCGCGTTACCGTTGTTGCGGTTGCTGTAGTAGAAACCGATCAACAGGTACGAGCACAGGCCCACGCCTTCCCAGCCGAAGTAGATGAACAGCAGGTTGTCGCCAAGGATCAGGAACAGCATGCTGGCGATAAACAGGTTGGTGTACGAGAAGAAGCGCGAGTAGCCCGCTTCGCCGCGCATGTACCAGGACGCGAACAGGTGGATCAGGAAGCCGACACCGGTCACCACGCCGAGCATGGTGACCGACAGGCCGTCCAGGTACAGGGTGAAGTTCGGCGCGAAGCCGTCCACCGACATCCATTGCCACAGCAGCTGGCTGTAGGCGCCGCCTTCAGGCGGGGCAACGTTGAATTGCCAGATGACGTAGGCGGCGGTCGCGGCCGACAGGCCTACCGAGCCGACGCCGATCAGGGCGGACAGGTTCTCCGAGAACCGCCCGCGCGAGAACGACAGCAGCAGGAAGCCGACGAGGGGGAAGACGAAAGTCAGGAAGAGAAGGTTCATCCGCGCATCTCACTGGCAGCATCGATGTCGAGAGTGTGGAAGCGGCGATACAGCTGCAGCAGGATGGCCAGGCCAATACTGGCCTCGGCGGCTGCCAGGCTGATCACCAGAATGAACATCACCTGGCCGTCGGGCTGGACCCAACGGGCACCGGCGACGACGAACGCCAGGGCAGAGGCGTTCATCATGACTTCCAGGCTCATGAGCACGAAGAGGATGTTGCGGCGGACCATCAGGCCAACCAGACCTAAGCAGAACAGGATACCGGCGACCGCCAGACCATGCTCGAGAGGGATAGCACCCATGATTTACTCCTTCGCCTCGTTGCGGCCCAGGTGGAAGGCGGTGACGGCTGCAGCCAGCAGCAGCATCGAAGCCAGTTCGACCACCAGCAGGTACGGGCCGAACAGGCTGATGCCCACTTCTTTCGGGCCCACGGTGGTGCCACTGATGCCAGCGCCGCTCGGGGTGACGAACAGCACGTACAGCAGCTCTGCCAGCAGCAGGGCGCCCAGGATTACCGGCCCTGCCCAGATACCGGGCTTGAGCCAGCCGCGTTCCTGGGCGACCGAAGCCGGCCCGAGGTTGAGCATCATCACGACGAACACGAACAGCACCATGATGGCGCCGGCGTAGGCGATCACTTCCAGGGCGCCGGCGAACGGCGCACCCAGGGAGAAGAAGATCATGGCCACGGAAATCAGCGAAATGATCAGGTAAAGCAAGGCGTGCACGGGGTTGGTGCCGGTAACCACCCGAAGGGTGGAGACCACGGCGATCCCGGATGCGAAGTAGAAAGCGAATTCCATCTTTCTGTCCTTATGGGAGCAAGCTCTTCACGTTGATCGGCTCGGCTTCGTTCTGTGCAGAGCCCTTCGGCTTGCCAGCGATCGCCATACCCGCAACACGGTAGAAGTTGTAGTCAGGGTTCTTGCCGGGGCCGGAGATCAGCAGATCTTCTTTCTCGTACACCAGGTCCTGACGCTTGAACTCGGCCATTTCGAAATCCGGGGTCAGCTGGATCGCGGTGGTCGGGCACGCTTCTTCACACAGGCCGCAGAAAATGCAACGCGAGAAGTTGATGCGGAAGAACTCCGGGTACCAGCGGCCGTCCTCGGTCTCGGCCTTCTGCAGCGAAATGCAGCCAACCGGGCAGGCCACCGCGCAGAGGTTGCACGCTACGCAGCGCTCCTCGCCATCGGGGTCGCGGGTAAGGACGATGCGGCCGCGGTAGCGCGGCGGCAGGTACACGGGCTCTTCGGGGTACTGCAGGGTGTCGCGCTTGCGAAACCCGTGGGAGAACACCATGGCCAGGCTGCGCAGCTGTGTGCCGGTGCCCTTAACGATGTCGCCGATATACTTGAACATGGGTCAAATCCTCACTGGGCCGCGACGGCTGGCGTGTTGTAGAGCACGATCGCAGCGGTCACCAGCAAATTGATCAGGGTCAGCGGCAGGCAGAACTTCCAGCTGAAGTCCATCACCTGGTCATAGCGCGGGCGCGGGATCGAGGCGCGCAGCAGGATGAACAGCATGATGAAGAACGCGGTCTTCAAGGCGAACCACAGGAACGGCACTTGCGGCAGAATGCCGAACGGGCCGTGCCAGCCGCCGAAGAACAGGGTTACCAGCAGCGCCGAGATGAGGATGATGCCGATGTACTCACCGACGAAGAACATGCCCCATTTCATGCCGGCATACTCGATGTGGTAGCCGTCGGCCAGTTCCTGTTCTGCTTCTGGCTGGTCGAACGGGTGACGGTGAGTCACGGCGACGCCAGCGATGAAGAAGGTGCAGAAGCCGAAGAACTGCGGAATGATGAACCACAGGTTCTGCGCCTGGTACTCGACGATGTCGCGCATGTTGAAGGAGCCTACCTGTACCACCACGCCCATCAGCGCCAGGCCCAGGAACACTTCGTACGACACGGTCTGTGCCGAAGCACGCAAGCTGCCCAGCAGGGCGTACTTGTTGTTCGACGACCAGCCAGCGAACAGCACCGCGTAGACCGACAGGCCGGCCATGGCGAAGAAGAACAGCAGGCCGATGTTCAGGTCGGCAACGCCCCAGCCCGGTGTGATCGGGATGATCGAGAAGCCGATCAGCAGGGCGCTCATGGCCACGACCGGCGCCAGGGTGAAGATCATCTTGTCGACGAAGGGCGGGTTCCAGTCTTCCTTGAAGAACATCTTCAGCATGTCGGCGGCGATCTGGAACATGCCGAACGGGCCGACACGGTTCGGACCGTAACGGTCCTGCCACCAGCCCAGCAGACGGCGCTCGACGAAGCTGAGCAGGGCGCCGCAGACCACCACGGCCAGCAGCACCACGATAGCCTTGACGACCTGGATGATCACATCGATCACTTCGGGGGTGAACCAGCTCATTGTGCTGCCTCCTGCAGGCCTTCGACGGATGCACCGAAGATGGCAGGCGGGATGCCGGCCAGGCCTTTCGGCAACGCGACCAGGCCAGCGCCCAGCTCTTCATTGATACGCAGCGGCAGGCGCAGGGCCACACCGGCCACGTTCAGGCTCAGCATCGCGCCGTCGTTGACACCCAGGCGGTCGGCTTCGGACTTGGCCAGGGCCACGTAGGCAGCCGGGATGCGCTGTTGCACCGGGGCGGCGCGCGACGAGCTTTCTTCGCTGCCGAACAGGTGGAAGAACGGCACGGCAGTCCAGGTGCCACGGGCCGGGTTGAAAGCACCCGGAATGGCGTTGAACCAGTTCAGACGGTCGCCTTGCGATTCGATCAGGCGCACACCTGGGTCACCGGCGCGCAGGTGGCCACCGACTTCGTCCTGGAACTTGTTCCAGGCTTGCGGCGAGTTCCAGCCCGGCGACCAGGCGAACGGCACCTGCTGGCGCGGTTCGGCCGAGCCCGAGTAGCCTTCCATGGAGAAGGCGAACGCGGTGTCCTTGTCTTGCGGGGTACGTGGCTCGTGCACGCTGATGTTGGCGCGCATGGCGGTACGACCGGAGTAGCGCAGCGGCTCACGGGCCAGTTTCATGCCCTTGATGCGGAATGCGGCGCTTGGTGCGGCGTTGACGATGCCGGCCAGTTGCGGGGCGGCTTCGGCGCAGGCGCTGGTAACGTGGTCCAGCTGGGTCCAGTCGACCGGCTTGTTCAGCAGGGTGGCACGCAGGGCGTGCATCCAGCGCCAGCCTTCGTGGATCTGGATGCTGCTGTCCAGGTACTGCGGGTCGAACACCTGGAAGAAGCGCTGGGCACGGCCTTCCTGGCTGACCAGGGTGCCGTCGCCTTCGGCGAACGAGGCGGCCGGCAGCACCAGGTGGGCGCGGTCGACAGTCGGGGTTTTCGAGTGGTCGGCAACGATCACCACCTTGGCGGCAGCCAGGGCTGCGTCAACCTTGGCGGCCGGTACGCGGGCGTACAGGTCGTTTTCCAGCACGACGATGGCGTCGGCCTTGCCGCTGATGACCGCATCCAGGGCAGCATCGACGGACTCGCCACCAAGCATGGCCAGGCCGATGCTGTTGGCCTCAGGCACCACCAGGCTCAGCGAGCCGTTTTTCTCGCGCAGCTTCAGGGCCTTGGCGATGTTGGCGGCGGCTTCGATCAGCGCCGGGTCGGCCAGGGAAGTACCGGCAACCACCAGTGGGCGCTTGGCGGCCACCAGGGCGTCGGCGATGCGCTGGGCCAGGGCCTTGGCTTCGTCGTCCAGGCCGGCGACTGCCGGTGCGCTCGGGTCGATGGCGTGGGCCACGGCGAAACCGATGCGGGCGAGGTCGGCCGGGGCTGCGTGTACGCACTCTTCGGCGACGTCGTCGAGCTTGGTTTCTGCCAGGGAGGCGATGAACAGCGGGTACAGTGCGTGCTGGCCGATGTTCTTGACCGCAGCGTCGAGCCAAGGCTGGACCTTCATGGCTTCGGCCATGGCCTCGGCCTTGCCTTTGGTGGCCTGGCGCACGGCCAGGGCAACGCGGGCAGCGGTCTGGGTCAGGTCTTCACCGAGCACGAACACCGCGTCGTGATCTTCGATGTCGCGCAGGGTCGGTACTGGCAGCGGGCTGTTGTTCAGCACGTTCAGGGCCAGGCGTACGCGTGCCAGTTCGCCAGCTTCCATGCCGGAGTAGAAGTACTCGGCGCCGACCAGCTCACGCAGGCCGTAGTTGCTTTCGAGGCTGGCGCGTGGCGAGCCGATACCAACGATGGTGCGGCCGCGCAGCAGGTCGGCGGCTTTGTCCAGGGCGGCGTCCAGGCCCAGCTTGGTGCCATCGGCCAGGTGTGGCTGGCGTGGGCGGTCCTTGCGGTTGACATAGCCGTAGCCGAAGCGGCCACGGTCGCACAGGAAGTACTGGTTGACCGAGCCGTTGAAGCGGTTTTCGATACGGCGCAGCTCGCCGTAGCGTTCACCCGGGCTGATGTTGCAGCCGCTGGAGCAGCCATGGCAGATGCTTGGGGCGAACTGCATGTCCCACTTGCGGTTGTAGCGCTCGGAGTGGGTCTTGTCGGTGAACACGCCGGTTGGGCAGACCTCGGTCAGGTTGCCGGAGAATTCGCTTTCCAGCACGCCGTCTTCGACGCGGCCGAAGTACACGTTGTCGTGGGCGCCGTATACGCCCAGGTCGGTGCCACCGGCGTAGTCCTTGTAGTAGCGCACGCAGCGGTAGCAGGCGATGCAGCGGTTCATCTCATGGGCGATGAACGGGCCGAGGTCCTGGTTCTGGTGGGTACGCTTGGTGAAACGGTAGCGGCGCTCGTTGTGGCCGGTCATTACCGTCATGTCCTGCAGGTGGCAGTGACCGCCTTCCTCGCACACTGGGCAGTCGTGCGGGTGGTTGGTCATCAGCCATTCGACGACGCTGGCGCGAAACGCCTTGGATTCTTCGTCTTCGATGGAGATCCAGGTGCCGTCGGAAGCAGGGGTCATGCAGGACATGACGATACGACCACGGGTGTCGTTCTCGTCGGTGTACTGCTTGACCGCGCACTGCCGGCAGGCGCCAACGCTACCGAGCGCCGGGTGCCAGCAGAAATAAGGGATGTCGAGGCCTAGCGACAGACATGCCTGTAACAGGTTGTCTGCACCGTTGACTTCGAGCGCTTTGCCGTCTACGTGGATAGTGGCCATTGTTCAAAGTTCTTCGTTGGCCCGCGTGAGCGGGCGTGGCTAATGGAAATCGGTGAGCTTGCGACACGCCGCGAATGAATCGGGCCTGCCGGCAAGCTGGCGAGTGGCACGGACCACCCGCCTAATCATCTTGTTATGCGCCGACCACGATCGGCTTGGCCAGGTTAGGGCGCAGGGTGTCACCAGCGGAGGCTGGCGCGACACCGGCTTCGAACTCGGACCGGAAGTATTTGATGGCACTGCCCAGCGGCTCGACGGCACCTGGTGCGTGAGCACAGAAGGTACGGCCAGGGCCGAGGAAGTTGACCAGCCCCAGCAGTGTCTCGATGTCTTCGGCGCGGCCCTGACCTTTCTCCAGCGCACGCAGCATCTTCACGCTCCACGGCAGGCCGTCACGGCAGGGTGTGCACCAGCCGCACGACTCACGGGCGAAGAACTCTTCCATGTTGCGCAGCAGCGAAACCATGTTGATGCTGTCGTCCACCGCCATGGCCAAGCCAGTACCCATACGGGTGCCGACCTTGGCGATGCCGCCGGCGTACATTTGTGCGTCGAGGTGCTCGGGCAGCAGGAAACCAGTACCGGCGCCGCCTGGCTGCCAGCACTTGAGCTTGAAGCCGTCGCGCATGCCGCCGGCGTAGTCTTCGAACAACTCGCGAGCGGTGACGCCGAATGGCAATTCCCACAGGCCTGGGTTCTTCACCTTGCCGGAGAAGCCCATCAGCTTGGTACCGTGGTCTTCGCTGCCTTCACGGGCCAGCGACTTGTACCAGTCGTTGCCATTGGCGACGATGGCCGGCACGTTGCACAGGGTTTCGACGTTGTTCACGCACGTCGGCTTGCCCCATACGCCCACGGCGGCAGGGAAGGGCGGCTTGGAACGCGGGTTGGCGCGGCGGCCTTCCAGCGAGTTGATCAGCGCGGTTTCTTCACCGCAGATGTAGCGGCCGGCACCGGTGTGCACGAACAGCTCGAAATCGAAACCAGAGCCCAGGATGTTCTTGCCCAAGAGGCCTGCGGCCTTGGCTTCATCGATCGCACGGTTGAGGTTTTTCGCTGCGGTGGTGTATTCGCCACGCAGGAAGATGTAGCCACGGTAGGCCTTCAGGGCGCGGGCGCTGATCAGCATGCCCTCGACCAGCAGATGGGGCTGTTGCTCCATCAGCATGCGGTCCTTCCAGGTGTTGGGCTCCATTTCGTCCGCGTTGCACAGCAGGTAGCGGATGTTCATGGATTCGTCTTTGGGCATCAGGCCCCACTTCACACCCGTGGGGAAGCCTGCGCCACCACGGCCCTTGAGGCCGGAGTCCTTGACCGCTTGCACGATATCGTCCTGCGGCATCTGCGCCAGCGCCTTGCGGGCTGCGGCGTAGCCGTTTTTCGATTCGTACTCGGCCAGCCATACTGGCTCGCCATCGTCACGCAGGCGCCAGGTCAGCGGATGAGTTTCGGCCGAACGCGCGATGCGGTTGGCCGGGCCGAAGGAAGTGATGGTCATACGTAACCCTCCAGCAGTTTGGTGACGCCAGCGGGCTGCACGTCGCCAAAGGTGTCATCGTCGATCATCAGCGCCGGGGCCTTGTCGCAGTTGCCCAGGCAGCACACTGGCAGCAGGGTGAAGCGGCCGTCGGCGGTAGTCTGGCCGAGGCCGATGCCCAGCTCGCTCTGGATCTGGCTGACGACCGACTCGTGGCCGCCGATGTAGCAGACCATGCTGTCGCACACACGGATGATGTGGCGGCCGACCGGCTGGCGGAAGATCTGGCTGTAGAAGGTGGCCACGCCCTCGACGTCGCTGGCCGGGATGCCCAGCACTTCGCCGATGGCGTGGATGGCGCCGTCCGGCACCCAGCCACGTTCTTTCTGGACGATCTTCAGGGCTTCGATGGACGCCGCGCGCGGGTCCTCGTAGTGATGCATCTCGTGCTCGATGGCCGAGCGCTCTGTTTCGCTCAGGGCGAAACGGTCTGTCTGGATAAGCGTGCTGTTCATGCTTAGCGGTCCACGTCAGCCATAACGAAGTCGATACTGCCCAGGTACGCAATGAGGTCGGCGACCATGCTGCCTTTGATCACCGAAGGGATCTGCTGCAGGTGCGGGTAGCTCGGGGTACGGATCCGGGTGCGGTAGCTCATGGTGCCGCCATCGCTCGTCAGGTAGTAACTGTTGATGCCCTTGGTCGCCTCGATCATCTGGAACGACTCGTTGGCCGGCATGACCGGGCCCCACGAGACTTGCAGGAAGTGCGTGATCAAGGTTTCGATGTGCTGCAGGGTGCGCTCTTTCGGCGGCGGCGTGGTCAGCGGGTGATCCGCCTTGTACGGGCCTTCCGGCATGTTGCGCAGGCACTGGTCGATGATGCGGATACTCTGGCGCATCTCCTCGACACGGACCATGCAGCGATCGTAGGCATCGCCGTTGTGGGCCAGCGGTACTTCGAACTCGAAGTTCTCGTAGCCGGAGTACGGGCGGGCTTTACGCAGGTCGAAGTCGCAACCGGTGGAGCGCAGGCCGGCACCGGTGGTGCCCCATTCCAGCGCTTCTTTGGTGTTGTACGCGGCAACGCCAATGGTACGGCCCTTGAGGATGCTGTTCTGCAGGGCAGCCTTGGTGTATTCGTCGAGGCGCTTGGGCAGCCATTCGACGAAGTCCTTGACCAGCTTGTCCCAGCCGCGTGGCAGGTCGTGGGCGACGCCACCGATGCGGTACCAGGCCGGGTGCAGGCGGAAACCGGTGATCGCTTCGATCACGGTGTAGGCGCGCTGGCGGTCGGTGAAGGTGAAGAATACCGGGGTCATGGCGCCCACGTCCTGGATATAGGTACCCAGGAACAGCAGGTGGCTGGTGATGCGGAAGAACTCGGCGAGCATGATGCGAATCACGTCGACTTTTTGCGGCACTTTGATGCCGGCGAGTTTTTCCACTGCCAGTACGTACGGCAGGTTGTTCATCACCCCGCCGAGGTAGTCGATGCGGTCGGTGTAGGGGATGAAACTGTGCCAGGACTGGCGCTCGGCCATTTTCTCGGCGCCACGGTGGTGGTAGCCGATGTCCGGTACGCAGTCGACGATCTCTTCACCGTCCAGCTGCAGGACGATACGGAACGCACCGTGCGCCGAGGGGTGGTTGGGGCCGAGGTTGAGGAACATGTAGTCCTCGTTGGCGCCCTGACGCTTCATGCCCCAGGCTTCCGGGTTGAAACGCGCCGATTCCTCTTCAAGCTGCTGCTTGGCCAGGGTCAGGCTGTAGGGGTCGAACTCGGTGGCGCGGGCTGGGTAGTCCTTGCGCAGCGGGTGACCTTCCCAGGTCGGCGGCATCATGATGCGGCTGAGGTGCGGGTGGCCGGCAAAGTCGATGCCGAACATGTCCCACACTTCGCGCTCGTACCAGTTGGCGTTTGGCCAGATACCGGTCACGGTCGGCAGGTTCAGGTCGCCTTCGCTGAGCGACACCTTGATCATCACGTCGCTGTTACGCTCGACCGACAACAGGTGGTAGAACACGCTGAAGTCGGCGGCCGGCAGGCCACGGCGCTGGGTGCGCAGGCGTTCGTCCACGCCGTGCAGGTCGTACAGCATGCTGTAAGGCTTGGCGACACCGCGCAGGAAGCTGAGCACCTCTTTGAGCTGGGCGCGTTTGACCCACAGCACGGGCATGCCGGTGCGGGTTTCCTGGGCGACGAATGCTTCGGCGCCAAAACGGTTGTTCAGTTCGACGACCACATCTTGGTCGTCAGCCTTGTAGGGCGGAATGAAAATAGCGTTGTCCGCTGTCATGGTCTCGGTCGCTTTGGGTCAACGTTAAGAATGAAGCCAGGCCGCCGGCTCCCTCGGGAGCGGGCGGCAGGTCGCTGGATCAGACTTCGTCGGGGCTGCGCAGGTTGGTTACTGCAATGCGCTGCTCACGACGCAGGTCTTTCTGGGCTGGCATCTCGGCACGGTAAATACCTTGATCACCAACAACCCAGGAAAGCGGGCGTCGTTCTTGGCCGATCGACTCCTGCAACAGCATCAAGCCTTGCAGGAAAGCCTCAGGGCGTGGCGGGCAGCCAGGCACATAGACGTCCACGGGAAGGAACTTGTCGACCCCCTGAACGACCGAGTAGATGTCGTACATGCCGCCGGAGTTGGCGCACGAACCCATGGAGATGACCCACTTCGGCTCGAGCATCTGCTCATACAGGCGCTGAATGATCGGCGCCATTTTGACGAAGCAGGTACCGGCGATGACCATGAAGTCGGCCTGACGCGGCGAGGCCCGGATGACTTCGGCGCCGAAGCGGGCGATGTCGTGGGGTGCCGTGAAGGCCGTGGTCATTTCCACGTAGCAGCAGGACAGGCCGAAGTTGTACGGCCAGAGGGAGTTCTTGCGACCCCAGTTGACCGCGCCACGCAGCA